>JAHRXD010000212.1 GCA_019104825.1 Comamonas sp. | reverse complement strand
AGCGCCCGCTCCAGATCGCGCCCCAACTGGCTGCTGTCCTGCGTGCCGAAGCGGCACCACTCGCTGCCCACACAGGTTTTCACCGTGCGCAGGCTTTTGCCGTAGGCATGGCCGCACGGCATGCCGATGTCGCGCCACACGCCGGGCAGGTCTTCCTTCTTCACGCCCAGCAGGTCGATACGCTGGCCGCCCGTCACCTTCACGCCGGGGATTTGGTATTTATCCACCACGTCGGCAATGCGGCGCAGCTCGTCGGCATTCGTCTCGCCGCCCCACATGCGCGGCACCACGCTGTAGGTGCCGTCCTTCTGGATGTTGGCGTGGCTGCGCTCGTTGATGGCGCGGCTTTGCGGGTCGTCCAGCGCTTCCTTGGGCCACGTGCTGATCAGGTAGTAGTTGATCGCCGGGCGGCAACTGGGGCAACCGTCGGGCGTCTGCCATTCCATGAAGGCAAAGACTTCTTCCTTGCTGATGAGGTGGTGGGTGCGGATGGCATCGCGCACCGCCTGGTGGCCGTGTTCGGTGCAGGCGCACACCGGCTTGGCCGTGGTGTTGGCCGCATACGCGCCGCCGACGGTGGCCATCAAGAGCTGCTCGACCAGCCCGGTACACGAGCCGCAACTGGCGCTGGCCTTGGTGTGCTTGCGCACCTCGTCGATGGTGAACAGGCCCTTTTCCTTGATGGCCTTGCAGATGGTGCCCTTGGTCACGCCGTTGCAGCCGCAGACCTCGGCATCGTCGGGCATGGCGGCGGCCTGGTTCTGCCCGGCGTGGCCGCCTTCGCCGATGTTGCTTTGGCCCAGCAGGAGGGCACTGCGCAGCTCGGCCACGCTGCGGCCCTCGCGCAGCAGCTGGAAGTACCAACTGCCGTCCACCGTGTTGCCGTACAGGCAGGCACCGACCAGCTTGTCGTCCTTCAGCACCAGCTTTTTGTACTGCCCCGCGCCGGGGTCGCTCATGACGATTTCCTCGGTGCCCGCGCCGCCCATGAAGTCGCCCGCCGAGAACAGGTCGATGCCCGTCACCTTCAGCTTGGTCGAGGTCTGCGAACCCAGGTAGCGGCCAATGCCGAACTCCGCCAGGTGGTTGGCCGCCACCCGCCCCTGCTCGAACAGCGGGGCCACCAGTCCGTAGGCAATGCCCCGGTGCGCGGCGCACTCGCCCACGGCGTAGATGCGCGGGTCGGTCGTGGTCTGCATGGTGTCGCCCACGACGATGCCCCGATTGACGTGCAGGCGCATGGATTCGGCCAGGGCGGTGTTCGGGCGGATGCCCACGGCCATCACCACCAGGTCGGCGGGCACCTCGCTGCCGTCCTTGAAGCGCACGGCCTGCACCCGGCCTGCGGCGTTGCCCAGCAGCGCCTCGGTCTGTGCCTGCATCAAGAACTGCATCCCGCGCTCCTGCAAAGCCTTTTGCAGCATCTGCCCGGCCACGGGGTCAAGCTGGCGCTCCATCAGCCATTCATTGGCATGCACCACGCTGACCTGCATGCCGCGCTTCATCAGGCCGTTGGCCGCCTCCAGCCCCAGCAGGCCGCCGCCGATGACCACGGCGTGCCGGTAGTGCGCGGCGGCGTCGATCATGGCCTGCGTATCGGCAATGTCGCGGTAGGCCAGCACGCCGTCCAACTCCCTGCCCGGAATCGGCAGCATGAAGGGGTTGGAGCCGGTGGCCAGAATCAGCCGGTCGTAAGGCACGCTGACCGCCTCGCCCGTGCTGCGCACCGCATGCACGGTGCGCCGGGCGCGGTTCACCTCGGTCACGGTGCAGCCCGCGTGCAGGGTGATGCCATGCTCGGCATACCACGCCCAGTCGTTCAGGACGATCTGTTCCAGCGTCTGCTCCCCCGCCAGCACGGGCGAGAGCAGGATGCGGTTGTAGTTGGGATGCGGCTCCGCGCCGAAGATGGTGATCTCGTACAGATCGGGGGCAATCTTCAGCAGCTCTTCGAGCGTGCGCACCCCCGCCATGCCATTGCCCACCATCACCAGTTGCATTTTTTTCATAGCGCCCTCTTGCAGTGTTCATCAACGGCCCAACAGGCCACGAACACAACAAAGCAACAACCATGCCAATGCAAAAACCGGCGTGCCGCCCCCTGTCAAAGCCAGGGGCGGCACCAAGATTCACGCCATCTTTTAGTGCGAACCATGCTGCAACGCACCAAAACAGCCAGGCTTTCAACGCTTGCACAGCAAGCAAGAAAGCCCATGGCGCGAAGTCGCGCCCTTCAAGGCACAGCGCATCCGTCAGAGCGCAGCCCCAAAACAACCCCAGCCGCATCCCATCTGACTCGCCGTGGCTGTCCGAGCGCAGCGCCCAAAGGGCGCGAAGCGAGTTCCACGGCGGGTATTCAAGCTGCGCAGCACGCCTTCTTTGCCTCCTTTCTTGCGCGTGCAAGAAAGGAGGTCGCCCGCCGGGGCGAGTCCCGGCCAGCAGAACCAAAATCAGGAAAACAATAAAAAATAGCTACTCCCGCAAGTAAATAAACGATTTCAACAACAAAACACCAATAAATCGTTCACCCACCAGCGGAAACAGCTATCCAATTAAATAAAAACCATCACCCAAAAAACGGTGGCCGAGGCAATTGCTCCCGCAAAATCCCCCACGGACTGCGCCCACTCAACTGCGCCACGATGGCGGCTTTGAGCGGCGGCAAATGCTGCGCCCCCTGCAACACGATCTGGCGCAACAGCCGGGGCGCCGGGCGCGGATCGGTGAACAGCTTGACCACAGTGTTCGTCCCCTGGAACAGCGGCCAGGCGTGCCGGTGCTGGCTGCGGCCATAGGCGGCCAGCACGCCCTCGTGCCCCCAGTCCTGCCCGGCGTGGTAGGCATGGGCGATGGCGCTGCTCAAACGCTCCACCCCGGACAGGCCCAGGTTGAAGCCGTGCGCCGTCACCGGGTGCATCCCCACCGCCGCATCGCCCAGCAAGGCAAAGCGCGGCCCGCTGAACTGGCGGGCATAGGTCGCCACCAGCGGGTAATGGTGGCGCTGGCCGACCAGCTCCATCTCGCCCAGGCGATTCTGGAAATGCGCCTGCACCTGGGCGGCGAAATCGGCCTCGTCCAACTGCATCAGGCGGGCGATGTCCGGACTGTCGCTGGTCACCACCGCCGAACACAGCAAATCGCCCGTGGCCGGATCGGGCTGCAACGGCAGGATGGCCAGGGTGCGGTCGTAGCCGAAGCACTCGTGCGCCACGTCGTCATGCGCAACGGTGTGGCGCATCCGGCAGACGATGACGCTGCGGCCAAAGTCGGTCATCTGCGCCCCCACGCCCAACATGCGGCGCACGGCGGAAAAGCGGCTGTCGGCCGCCACCACCAGCGGCGCGGCCAGCGGCGGCGCATCCACGCGCACGCCGTTGTCCTGCACCTGGTAATGCACCTGGGCGCGATCACCCAGGCGCTGCACCTGCGTCACGGTGGCCCCGGTAATCAGGTGGATGGCGGCGTGGCCCTGCGCCTCCTCCCACGCCGTGCGGCGCAGGGCGCAATTGGGCACGATGCGCCCGAGCGCCTCCATATCCTGGCCCACCGTGTCGATGTCCAGTGTCGGGCGGACACCCACCGGCCCGTCATGCACCACCGCCTGGCGGATGAAGCCCTGCTCATGCGGCAGCAGGCGCTGCCAAGTGCCCAGGCGCTGCAAAGTCTGCACGCTGGGATGGGTCAGGGCGATTTCCCGGCCATCCGGGGCCGGATGGGCCAAAACCGCCTGCGGCTGCTGCTCCAGCACCGTGGCATGCAAACCGGCCTGGGCCAAAGCCAGCGCCAGCGACAAACCCGCAGGCCCGGCGCCCACGATCAAAACATCGGTATCCATAGAAGAAGGCGTAATCAAAAGTAAAAGTCGGACAGTCAACGCAGGCCATTGTCCCCGCTTCTGCCGCGCACACGGGCACAACGCCGCAAACCACCCTGCTGCCCTTGCAGCAGTTACGGACATGCAAGGGATGCTCTGCACGCATCACGCAGCCAAGTGGGCACTGCGGATCGGGATGGGCTGCAAGGCGCCACCCGCTGCCATCGCGGTGCTATGGCGCGGCTGTGCAACGCCGCAGCCGGCCCGAGGCCGCAGAGGCCCACGGCGCGATGATGCGTGCAGAGCATCCCAAGGTACACTCACTGCTGGTGTGCCTTTCTCCTCCCTTGCCTTTTCCCTGCCTTTTCATTGAGCTATGGCCGTTGATTCCAAGAGCGCTGTCCGCGCCAGCTTTGACCTGAAAAGCGCCGAATTGCCGGTACTGGCAGTAGCGTTGCGCAGCACCGATGTGGCGACCGTGATTGCCGACCTGGCCCGGCGCTTGGCCGACGACCCGGATTTCTTCGACAACGACCCGGTTCTCATCGACCTGCAGCATGTGCAGGACAGCCCCGAGGCCATCGACTTCCCCTGCCTGCTGGCCGCCCTGCGCAGCCATCGCACCCGGCCGGTGGCCGTGCGCGGCGGCTCCCCCGAACAAATGAATGCGGCCCACGAGGCCGGCCTGGTGCCCGCTCCCGATGCCACCCTGGCCCGCCCCAAGGAACGCGAGGTGGTACGCGAAGTGGAAGTGGTGCGCGAGGTAGAGGTCATCCGCGAGGTGCCGGTGGACGTCGTGCGCCCGACCATGGTGGTGGACAAGCCGCTGCGCTCCGGCCAGCAGGTGTACGCCAAGGGCGCCGATCTGGTCGTCCTGTCCATGGTCAGCTTTGGCGCCGAGGTGATTGCCGACGGCAACGTCCACATCTACGCTCCTCTGCGGGGCCGGGCCGTGGCCGGCGCCCGGGGCGACACAGCCGCCCGCATCTTCACCACCTGCATGCAGCCGCAATTGCTGTCGATCGCCGGCAACTACCGCGCCCTGGAAACCGATCTGCCGGCCGACGTGGCCGGAAAACCGGCCCAGGCCCGCCTGGAGGGCGATCGGCTCATCATCGAACCCCTGGCATCCCTGACCTGATTCCCCTGCTTTCAAGACCCCAAGGAACCCTGCTCTCATGGCCAAAATCATCGTAATTACCTCCGGCAAAGGCGGTGTCGGCAAAACGACCACCAGCGCCAGCATTGCCGCTGGCCTGGCACTGTCCGGTCACAAAACCGTGGTGATCGACTTCGACGTCGGGCTGCGCAACCTCGACCTCATCATGGGCTGCGAACGCCGCGTGGTCTACGACCTGATCAACGTCATCCAGGGCGAGGCCAACCTGAACCAGGCCCTGATCAAGGACAAGCAGTGCGACAACCTGTTCATCCTGGCCGCATCGCAAACGCGCGACAAGGACGCCCTGACCGACGAGGGCGTGAAGAAGGTGCTGGACGATCTGGCCGCCATGGAATTTGACTTCATCCTCTGCGACTCCCCCGCCGGGATCGAGAGCGGCGCCCTGCTGGCCATGCGCTACGCCGACGAGGCACTGGTCACGACCAACCCGGAAGTCTCCTCGGTGCGCGACTCCGACCGCATTCTGGGCATGCTCAGTTCCAAGACCGAAAAGGCCCGCAACGGCGGCAGCGTCAAGGAACACCTGCTCATCACCCGCTACAACCCAGCCCGGGTGGAGGAAGGGCAGATGCTCTCGATCCAGGACGTCGAAGACATCCTGCGCATCCCGCTGGTCGGCGTGATTCCCGAATCGGAAATCGTGCTGCAGGCCTCCAACCAGGGCATCCCGGTGATTCACATGCCGGATGCCGATGCTGCCCAGGCCTACCAGGACGTCGTCGCCCGCCTGCTGGGCGAGGAGCGCCCGATGCGGTTCACCGAAGCCGTCAAGCCGGGTTTTTTCAAACGAATTTTTGGTGGGAGGTAAACCAGCATGTCGATTCTTTCCATGCTGCTGGGCGAAAAGAAAAAGTCTGCCGCCATCGCCAAGGAGCGCCTGCAAATCATCCTGGCCCGCGAGTGCGTGGACGGCAGCAGCGCCCCGGACTACCTGCCCGCACTGCAACGCGAACTGATGGCGGTGGTGTCGAAATACGTCGCCATCAACCCGCAGGACATCAAGGTGAACTTCGAGCGCCAGGACAACCTGGAAGTGCTGGAAGTGAAGGTGGAGCTGCCGGAGACCCCGGCCTCCTCCCGCTAACCCTCAGCCTTCATCCACCAGGGATGGGGGCGGCGCCAGACGCCGCCCCAGTTGCCCCGCGTGGTACAGCAGCGGCTCGCCGCCCAGGCGCTGGCAGCGCAGCACCTCGCCCACCATGATGAGGTGATCGCCCCCCGCATAGCGGTGGCGCAAGGCACACTCGAACACGGCCACCGCTCCCTGGATGATGGGCACCCCCTCGGCGTTGGGCTGCCAGTCCACCTGGGCAAAACGGTCTCCGTCCCTGGCGGCAAAACGCCGGGCCAGCGCCTCCTGCTCCAGCGCCAGCACATGCACCGCGTAGTGCTGGCAGCGCAGGAACACGGGATACAAGCTGGTGGCCTGCCCCAGGCTCCACAGCACCAGGGGCGGGGTGAGCGAGACGGCATTGAACGAGCTGACCGTCATGCCGGCTGGTGCGCCTTGCGCATTGGTGGTGGTCACGATCGTCACGCCAGTGGCGAACTGCCCCAGGGCGTCGCGCAATTGACGCTCGGTAAATACGGCGGGGGGGGCAGAAGATGTCACAGGCGCAGCGCTTTCATGGGGAAACCGTGGATTATCCATGGGAACCGCAGATCAGAAAAAAGCTTGCAAGTCGCTGACGTACATCAAAAACACTACTGACAAAATACTCTTTGCGGCACGCCGCGAAGCCTTGCGCGAGGATTCGGAAAATACCCCGCAGGTGCAGAGAGCCCTTTGCACCGCTTGCCTTAAAGGATGACCCGATGCACAAAATTTTCATTACGCTGGCGCTTGCTGCCACTGCGGCGATTGCTGCGCCAGCCATGGCTGCCGACAACTGTGCCACCACGATCGAAGCCAACGACATGATGCAGTTCAACGTCAAGCACGTGGACGTGCCCAAGGCGTGCAAGAACTTCGCCATCACCCTGAAGCATGTCGGCAAGATGCCCAAAGCTGCGATGGGCCACAACGTGGTGGTCAGCAATACGGCGGATGTGACCGCCGTGGCCACCGACGGTGCCAAGGCCGGCCCTGCGGCCGACTACGTGAAAGCCAATGACGCCCGCGTGCTGGCGCACACCAAAGTGATTGGCGGCGGCGAAAGCGCCACCGTGCAGCTGGATGTGAGCAAGCTCAAGGCCGACGGCAAGTACAGCTACTTCTGCTCCTTCCCTGGCCACTTCTCGGTCATGCAAGGCACGCTGGCATTGAAATAATCGCCATCCTTGCCACCAAAACCGGGCCACCAGCCTCCGCTGGTGGCTTTTTTTCGGCCCAGATTTGGTAACGTCGCTGCTTTACCGTTTTTCCTTCCCGCCCGCCATGCTTCACTACCGCACCCTGCCCGTCACGGCCTTTCAACAAAACTGCTCCATCGTCTGGTGCGACCAGACCCGGCAGGCCGCCGTGATCGACCCCGGCGGCGATATCGAAAACATCCGGGCGCTGGCCCAGTCCCTGGGCCTGGACATCCGCGCCATCTGGCTCACCCACGCGCATATCGACCACGCCGGCGGGGCCGCCAGTCTGAGCGAGCAGCTGGACGTGCCCATCATCGGCCCGCACCGGGGCGACCAGTTCTGGATCGATGGCCTGCCGCAGCAAAGCCTGATGTTCGGCTTTCCCCCGGCAGGCACCTTCATCCCCACGCGCTGGCTCGAAGACCAGGACACGGTGCAGATTGGCGAAGAAACCCTGCATGTGCGCCACACCCCCGGGCACACCCCGGGGCACGTCGTATTCCATGCACCGCAGATCCAGCGCTGCTTTGTCGGCGATGTGCTGTTTGCCGGCAGCATCGGGCGCACCGACTTTCCCCAGGGCAACCACCAGCAGCTTATCGACAGCATCACCCAGCGGCTGTGGCCCATGGGCAATGACACCGTTTTCATTCCCGGGCACGGGCCGGAAAGCAGCTTTGGCCAGGAGCGGCTGACCAATCCCTTTGTCGGCAATACCTAAGGCCGTCAGCCGTTGGCCTGCAGCTCCAGCCCGGCGTGTTCGCGCAGCGGGTGAAAATGGATTTTCGGGAAACGCTCCTGCGCCAGCCGCACGTCGTAAGGGCTGGTGCAGAGAAAGGCCAGGGTATTGGCCGCATCGTGCGCCAGGCGCAGCGGGTAGGCGGCTTCAAACTGGCGCAGTTCCTGCGGCGTGTCGGCCGTAATCCAGCGGGCACCGGTGTACTGGCAGCCTTCCAGGCGGATGTCGCAGTCGTACTCGGTTTTCAAGCGGTGCTGCACCACTTCGAACTGCAATTGGCCGACCGCCCCCAGCAGCATGTTGCCACCCGCATCGGGCTTGAACACCTGGATGGCCCCCTCCTCGCCCAGCTCCATCAGCCCCTGCTGCAATTGTTTGGAGCGCAAAGGATTTTTCAGCACCACGGTCATGAACATCTCGGGCGCAAAGAACGGCAAGCCGGTGAATTGCAGGTTCGGCCCGTCGGTAATGCTGTCGCCCAACTGCACGCCGCCGTGGATGGTGAAACCGATGATGTCGCCCGCAAAGGCCTCGTCCACCGCCTCGCGGCGCTGGCTCATGAAGGTGACGACGCTGGTCGGGCGCAGCTCCTTGACGGTGCGCTGCACCTTCATCTTCATGCCCGGCGTGTATTTGCCGCTGGCCACGCGCACGAAGGCGATGCGGTCGCGGTGGTTGGCGTCCATGTTGGCCTGCACCTTGAAGACCACGCCAGCAAAGCCTTCGTCTTCGGGTTGAATGGTCTTGATGACGGGCTGCT
>JAHRXD010000209.1 GCA_019104825.1 Comamonas sp. | reverse complement strand
TGGAGGAGCACCCGGTCGCCTTGCAACTGGGCGGCAGCGAACCGGCCGATCTGGCCCGCGCAGCGCGGCTGGGGCAGGACTGGGGGTATGACGAGATCAACCTGAACTGCGGCTGCCCCAGCGAACGCGTGCAGCGCGGCGCTTTCGGTGCCTGCCTGATGCGCGAGCCGGCGCTGGTGGCCGACGGCGTCAAGGCCATGCGCGATGCGGTGGACATTCCCGTCACCGTCAAGCACCGCATCGGCATCGACCAGGACGAAAGCTATGCCTTTGTGCGTGACTTCGTCGGCACGGTGGCCGAGGCAGGCTGCGGCGTGTTCATCGTTCATGCCCGCAATGCCTGGCTCAAGGGCCTGTCCCCGAAGGAGAACCGCGACATTCCACCGCTGCGCTACGGCGTGGTGGCGCAGCTCAAACAGGATTTTCCGCACCTGACGATTGCCATCAACGGCGGCATCAGGGACAGCGCCACCGTGGCCGAGCAGCTCACCCAGGTCGATGGGGTCATGGTGGGGCGCGAGGCGTACCACAACCCCTGGTGGCTGACCCAGTGGGATGCGCAGTTCTTCGGCGCAGCGCCCTTTACCCTGACCCACCAGGAGGTGGAGGCGCAGATGGTGGCCTACATGCAGCGCGAAGCCGCCGCGCACGGCACGCACTGGTACGCCATTGCGCGGCACATGCTGGGCCTGCGCCACGGCCTGCCCGGCGCCCGCCATTGGCGCCAGACCTGGAGCAATCATCGTTTGAAAGACTTTTCTGCGCAGGAAGTTTCGCAAATCGCCAACACTCGGCCTGACGCAAGTTGATAGCAACACACCGTTGTTGCATCAAGATTTTTCAAAACCTCTTTCAAAAAAATCAAATGTCAAGAAAAGCGATACCCCTTGCCAGGGAAAAGTCGCTCTTGCTATATTTGCTGCACCGCAACATTTTTTCAAACCCATGCTGTACCATATCTACGAAGCACAACGCGCCCTTCTCGAGCCGTTTGCAGATTTTGCGCAAGCCACTGCCAAGCTTTACAGCAACCCCCTGACCCCTCTGTCCAAGTCGGCCATCACGCAGCGCACCGTGGCAGCGTTCGACTTGTTTTACCGTCTGGCCAAGGATTACGAGAAGCCCCAGTTCGGCATTACCGCCGTGCAGGTCAACGGCGTGGACGTGACCATCCGCGAGCGCGTGGAAATCGACAAGCCGTTTTGCGAGCTGCGCCGCTTCAAGCGCTTTTCCGACCACCCCGCCACGCTGGACACCCTGCTGACCCAGCCGGCCGTGCTGATCGTGGCCCCGCTGTCCGGCCACTACGCCACCCTGCTGCGCGATACCGTGCGCAGCATGCTGGGCGACCACAAGGTCTACATCACCGACTGGAAAAACGCCCGCATGATTCCCCAGTCCGAAGGGGAATTTCACCTGGACGACTACATCAACTACGTGCAGGAATTCATCCGCCACCTGCAGGCACGGTACGGCAACTGCCACGTCATCAGCGTGTGCCAGCCCACCGTGCCGGTGCTGGCCGCCGTCTCGCTGATGGCCAGCCGGGGCGAGACCACCCCGCTGACCATGACCATGATGGGCGGGCCGATCGACGCCCAGCGCTCGCCCACCTCGGTGAACAACCTGGCCATGCAGCGCAGCTTCGAGTGGTTCGAGAACAACGTCATTCACCGCGTGCCGGACAACTACCCCGGCGCAGGCCGCAGGGTCTACCCCGGCTTCTTGCAGCACACCGGCTTCGTGGCGATGAACCCCGACCGGCACACCAGCAGCCACTACGACTATTTCAAGAGCCTGACGCGCGGCGACGAGGCCAGCGCCGAGCAGCACCGCAAGTTCTACGACGAATACAACGCCGTGCTGGACCTGGATGCGCCCTACTACCTGCAAACCATCCGCGTGGTCTTCCAGGACTTCAGCCTGGTGCGCGGCACCTGGGACATCCGCAGCCCCGAAGGGCAGCTGGAGCGCGTGCGCCCGCAGGACATCCGTACCACCGCCCTGCTCACCATCGAGGGCGAGCTGGACGACATCTCCGGCCTGGGCCAGACCCAGGCGGCCCATGACCTGTGCGCCAATATCGCCCAGGACGCCCGCCAGCACCTGGAAATCGCCGGTGCCGGTCACTACGGCATCTTCAGCGGCAGCCGCTGGCGCAATGTGGTCTATCCGCAGGTGCGGGACTTCATCCTGCGCCACCACCAAGTCGCTGCGCAGCCCGCAGCGGCCAAAACAGCAGAAGCGCCCGCACCGGCATCCACGCCTGTGCCTGCCGCAGCGCAGGTGGCAACCGTCCAGGCAGCCCCTGATGAAAATAAAGTAGCACCTTCCGCTGGTGAACAAAAGATTTCCGACAAGAATCAATCTGAAATCAAGCTGCAATCTACGGAAGAAGCTACAGAAATTGCCAAATCTGCGGCTGTGCCGACTGCTTCGGCAACGCCAACGGCCCCCCCTGCAGCAGCGGCTGCGCCCGTCGCCAAGCCTGTGCCTGCGCGGCCCGCAGCGCCTTCGCGCAAGGACAAAGGGCGCAACGCCAAGCGCTAAACTACGGCGCTATGCCCGAGTCCTCCGCACCAAAGCCAGCCCTGGCCGGGCTGGCTTTTCTCATTGACCAAACGCTGCCGCAAACCCAGTGCACACGCTGCGGCTATCCCGATTGCGCCGCCTACGCCCAGGCGATTGCCGCAGGGGAAGCGGCCATCAACCAATGCCCTCCCGGCGGGCAGGAAGGCGTGCAGCGCCTGGCCGCGCTGACCGGCCAGCCGGAGCAGCCGCTGAACCCGCACTTCGGCATCGAAGGGCCGCTGACCGTGGCCCGCATCGACGAAGACTGGTGCATCGGCTGCACGCTGTGCATCAAGGCCTGCCCGGTCGATGCCATCCTGGGGGCGAACAAATACATGCACACCGTCATGGCTGCGCACTGCACGGGCTGCGAGCTGTGCATTCCCGTCTGTCCGGTCGATTGCATTCAACTGGAAGTGGTCACGCCCGGGGCCAGCGGCTGGCAGGCCTGGAGCGAGGCGCAGGCCAGGCAGGCCCGCCAGCGCTACGCCCGGCACCAGGCGCGGCTGGCACCGCCGCCGGCTGCGCCACAGGCTGCCCTGCCCGCTCGGGCCGATCCGGCCAGCGCCAAAGCCTCGGCCATTGCCAACGCCCTAGCCAAGGCGCGGGCGCGGCGCACGCCGCCGGTGTAGTGACTGCGGCCCGGTTTCCCGATTAGCCCGCGAATTTCTTGTAGACGCCGCAGCCCAGGTAGCCGTCGTCCAGCTTGCGCACGTAGGACATCTTGGCCTGCACCTTCCCGGAGGCGGGATTGGTGAAGTCGTACTCGACCCAGCCGGGCGCGTACTCCGCCTGGGCCACGATGGCCCGCAACAGGCCGGGGCCATCGACGCCGGGCACATCGTTCACACTGGTGCCGACTTTGGCCGGATTGCCGGCAAAGACCACGTAGTTGCCCAGGGCATCGAGGACAAAAACATACATATCCTTGTTGAACAGGCCTTGCTGCGGGTCGGAGAGCATCTTCCAGAACTGCGGCCCTGCGGCATGGTTGCGGCGCAAATCTGCCGCCCGCTGCACCAGTTGCATGGCTTCCTGCGGCTTGCCCTGCTGAAGGATGAAGCCATCGACCGCCTGCCCCAGCGTGCCCGCGCGGGCCTCCAGGCTTTGCGCCTGCTGCACCACGGCACGCACCATCTGTGCGTTGTCCTGAGTGAGCTGGTCGATCTGGTGAATGGCCTGGCTGATCTGCGTCAGCCCGTGCCCCTGCTCGCTGGTCGACTGGGCGATGGCCTGCACGTGCCCGGCCACATCGTGAATGCCCTGGGCCACCTTGCGCATGTCCTGCCCGGCCTGCCGGATGAGCTGGGTGCTGTCGCTGACCTGGCGTACCGATTCCTCGATCAGCCCGCGGATTTCCCGGGCCGCGTCGGCAGAGCGCTGGGCCAGGGTGCGCACTTCCGAAGCCACCACGGCAAAGCCCCGGCCCTGCTCCCCGGCACGGGCCGCCTCGACCGCAGCGTTGAGCGCCAGGATGTTGGTCTGAAACGCAATGCCGTCAATCACCCCGATGATCTCGGACATGCGGCTGGCATTGCGCTCGATCGACTCGACCGAGCCGACCGCCTTGTCCATCACCGCCACCCCCGCATCCATGCTGGTGCGCACCTGCTGCGTTTGCTGCTCGGCAGCGGTGGCGGCCTGGGAATTGTTCTGCACCACAGCAGTGATCTGCTCGACGCTGGAGACGGTCTGCACCACGTTGCTGGCCTGCTGGTCGGTACGCTCGGCCAGCAGCTCGTTGTCGCGCAGCAGCGACGAGCCGGTGTACGACACCAGGGCCGCGTTGCTCAGGATGTCGGCCACCATGCTGGACAGGGCCACCACCATCTTGTCCAGGAGCCGGGCCATCTGCGCCAGCTCGTCCTGGCCCTCCGGCTCGACCCGCACGGTCAAATCCCCGATCGTGGTTTTCTCCATGGCCTGGGCCAACTGGCTCAACTGTCTGGCCAGGCTGCATTGCAAGGCCCACAAAAAGTAAAGAAACACCGCCGCAGCCACCAGCGCCACCAGCATTGCCTGCCCCGCATCCAAAGCATTGGCGGCCCAGCACACTGCCGCGATGCTGCCGACCCCTAAAACACTGACCAGGGCAAACTTGCCTTTCAGCCCCAATCGCTTCAACATCCACATGGCTGGCGCCGTCACAAGCACTGTCTGAACTCCTTCTCAGGCGAAAAATACCTGAATCCTGGCAACACTTTATTACATGAAGTTCTTTAGGGTCACCTAGTGATTCCAACAATAAAGAAAGCCTGAGAATGTCAGTGCAGCGTCAGTAAATTTTGCATACCGCCCCGGAACCCGGGCGCAATCCCCAAAAGCGTGCCGACATCCCGCACAATCCCCCCTGCCTGAATTTACGAGAGGTATGTATGAGTACGATGGAGCGCATCCTGCGTTTAATGGCCGACAAAAAAGCTTCGGACGTTTATCTGGCCGTCAACTCGCCCGTGCTCATCAAAATCAACGGCGAGTGCCTGCCCATCAACAACCAGTTGCTGCCCCCGGACGGGCCACGCTCGCTGCTGGCGGAAATCGTCACGCCGCGCGACATGGAAACCCTCAAGGAAACGGGGGAGCTGAACATCGGCGTGCCCCTGCAAGGCGTGGGGCGCTTTCGTATCAGCGCCATGCGCCAGCGCGGCTCGATCGCGGTGGTGATCCGCTTCATCTCGCAGCACGTGCCCAAGCTCGAATCGCTGCAACTGCCCACCGTGCTGGGCGAGCTGATCCTGCAAAAGCGCGGGCTGATTCTGGTGGTCGGCTCCACCGGCTCGGGCAAAAGCACCTCGCTGGCCGCCATGATCGACAGCCGCAACGAAAAGATGAGCGGCCACATCCTGACCATCGAAGACCCGATCGAATTTCAATTCCGCAACAAGAAATCCATCGTCAACCAGCGCGAGGTCGGCTCCGACACTCAGTCCATGCAGATCGCCCTGAAAAACGCCCTGCGCCAGGCGCCGGACGTGATCCTGATCGGCGAAATCCGCGACCGCGAAACCATGTCCGCCGCCATCGCCTACTCCCAATCGGGCCACCTGTGTCTGGCCACCCTGCACGGCAACAACAGCTACCACGCGCTGAACCGCATCCTGAGCTTCTACCCCGTGGAAGTACGTCCGACCCTGCTGGGCGACCTGTCCTCCTCGCTCAAGGCGGTGATTACCCAGCGCCTGGTGCGCACCGTCGAAGGCGGGCGCATTGCCGCTGCGGAAGTGCTGCTCAACACCAAGCTGGTGTCCGAACTGATCGAGAAAGGCGACTTCTCCGGCGTGCGCGACTACATGGAAAAATCCATGGCCGAAGGCTCGCAGACCTTTGAAGAAGACCTGTGCCGCATGATCCAGAGCGGCACCATCTCCCGCGAAGAAGGGCTGGCCAACGCCGACTCGCCCACCAACCTGACCTGGCGCCTGCAAAATGCCGCCCTTGCCCCCAAAAAGCCTGCGGAGCCCCAGCAGCAGGCCCAGGCCATCCCGGACATCTCCAGCGCCTCGTTCAACGACTTTTTACTGGATACCGAAAGCAAGCCTTAGCCAGCCTGCCCCGGCATCCCCCATTTGCAGCGCATGACACACTACTACACCCTGCCCCACGGCACCACCGTGGGGCAACTTATTCGTACCGCAACCCAATGTTTGCAGGATGCCGGCGTCGGCTTTGGCCACGGCACCCTGGATGCGGCACAGGAAGCGGCCTGGCTGGTGCTTTGGCGCCTGGGCCTGCCGCTGGACAGCGCCCTGGGCGACGATGAAAATTCCATAGAAAATCAGCCTGTAGCGCCCGCCCAGCAAGCGCAAGTAGCTACGCTTGTTGAAGAGCGCATTACCAGCCGCAAACCCGCCGCCTACCTCACGCGCGAAGCCTGGCTGGTGGGCGTGCCCTTCTACGTGGACGAACGCGCCATCGTGCCGCGCAGCTTCATTGCCGAGCTGCTGGCCGACGGCAGCATCGACGACTTCCTCTCCGACCAGACCCGGCAGGTGCTTGACCTTTGCACCGGCAACGGCTCGCTGGCCTGCCTGGCAGCCATGGCCTGGCCCGACGTTCACGTCACCGGCGCCGACATCTCGCCCGACGCCCTGGCCGTGGCCCGCATCAACGTGGACCGGCACGGCTTGCAGCAGCGCGTCACCCTGGTGCAATCCGACGGCCTGGCGCAAACGCCCGGCCCCTGGGACCTGATCCTGTGCAACCCGCCCTATGTGAACAGCGCCAGCATGGGGCAGCTGCCCGCCGAATATCTGGCCGAACCCGAACTGGCCCTGGCCGGGGGCAGCGATGGCATGGACTTCATCCGCCCCCTGCTCCAAGCCGCCCCCGCCTGCATGAGCGAGGATGCCGTGCTGGTGCTGGAAATCGGCAACGAACGGCCCTTTTTTGAAGCGGCCTTTCCCGGTTTGCCGGTGTTCTGGCTGGACACCAGCGCCGGCGAAGATGCCGTGCTGCTGGTGACCCGGCAGGCGCTGCTGGAGATAACATGACACATGTCTTTTGGAACGCGATACACCATGCTGAACCACTGCTTAGCCAAGGCAAGACAGCTGTTACTGCCGAGAATCAATAAAATAAGACATAGCCCGCGTAAGTTTTTGCCGGCTCCTGTGACGCTGAAATTTCAAAGTACCGTCGGCACTATTCAGGAACAGCACAGCGTTCAGAATATACGGAATTTTTAAGAGGTTCAACAATGCAAGTGATAAGAGTCAAGTTGAAAAACTGGCGTAATTTCAGAATATTTGATGCCCCAATGCGTGATGTCACCTACATTCTCGGTCCAAACGCTTCTGGGAAATCGAACTTTCTGGATGCATTTCGTTTCTTGCGAGATGTCAGCAAACCGGCAGGCGGAGGACTTCAGTCAGCAGTAATCGCTAGGGGCGGAATAAGCAAGCTACGTTGTCTTCATGCACGTCGAGACCCAGAAGTATGTATTGATGTGGAATTATCAGACTCTCCGGACGATGTAATCCCCAACTGGCGTTATGTGCTCGGTTTCAAACCAGAAGGGAAAGGTGCTCAGCGAATTCTGGTGTCCAAAGAAGAGGTTTGGCGCGGAGGCAAGCAATTATTTATGCGACCTGATAAGAAAGATCGTGATGATGCCATACTTTTGACTCAAACCCGTCTTGAACAAATTGTGGCCAATGCGGAATTCAGGGAGCTTGCGGAATTTTTCGGTTCAATCACCTATTTACATTTAGTACCTCAATTGTTGAAGTTCTCGGATCAACTGGGTGGACGGCCTTTAGAAAATGACCCCTTTGGGCAGGGTTTTTTGGATCGAATCGGAAAAACAACCGAGCGTGTTAGAAATACACGATTAAAGAAAATTGGTGAAGCATTAACTTTGGCTGTTCCGCAATTCAGGGAACTGCGATTTATCAAAGACGACTCGGGCCACCCTCACCTTGAAGCACTGTATGCCCATCACAGACCTAATGCAGGATGGCAGTCCGAGGAACATTTCTCAGATGGTACTTTACGTCTACTTGGACTCTTATGGGCCTTTCTGGATGGCAGCTCCATGCTGTTACTTGAAGAGCCAGAAATCTCACTTAATGATGCAGTAGTGAAAGAAATTCCTCTCATCATTCAGCGTCTACAAAAAAATAGAAAATTAAAGCGACAGGTCGTTGTCAGTACTCATAGTGAGGCTCTACTCAGCAATCCCGGAATTGATGGCCGAGGCGTTATTCTGCTGGAAGCCACGGCAGACGGTTCAACCGGTCGAACCTTACAAGTAGATGAAGCGTCAGCCCTTGAGGCAGGGCTCTCGGTAGCCGAGGTGGTGTTGCCGAAGACACGCCCTAGTTCAGTCAATCAGCTGGGATTTTGGGAATGATATCTGTTGCATTAGCTACTGAAGATGAACTCAGTGAAGCTGTAGGCATGAAACTATTATCCGAGCACCCAGCTTTCGCAACGACTTCACCGATGTTGCTAAGAAAAAATGGTTTTGGATATCT
>JAHRXD010000187.1 GCA_019104825.1 Comamonas sp. | reverse complement strand
GCCTGCGCCCTGGGCCACCCCATCGGCGCCAGCGGCGCCCGCATCATCGTCACCCTGCTGCACGCCTTGCAGGCCCGCGGCCTGAAAAAAGGGCTGGCGACGCTGTGCATCGGCGGCGGCGAAGCCACGGCCATGGCCGTCGAGCTGGTTTGACAATAAAAGGAGCTTCTTGCGCTGATAAATAAACGATTTCAGATATAAAACGCTCTGAAATCTTTATATATTCAGCGCAAGAAGCTATCAAATTAAAAAGGAGACTGCCATGCTGCTCACCCAGGACCAGCAAATGGTGCGCGATGCCGTGCGCGAATTTGTCCAGGCGGAAATCGTTCCCCACGCCGCGCGTTGGGACAAGGAACACCACTTTCCCAAAGACGTCCACCAGGGCCTGGCCGCCCTGGGTGCCTACGGCATCTGCGTGCCCGAGGAATACGGCGGCGCCGGGCTGGACTACCTCACCCTGGCCCTGGTGCTGGAGGAAATCGCGGCGGGCGACGGCGGCACCAGCACCGCCATCAGCGTCACCAACTGCCCGGTGAACGCCATCCTCATGCGCTACGGCAACGCTGCGCAAAAGCAGCAATGGCTCACTCCCCTGGCGCGTGGCGAAATGCTGGGCGCGTTCTGCCTGACCGAGCCGCACGTCGGCTCCGACGCCTCGGCCCTGCGCACCACGGCGGTCCGGGACGGGGGCGACTACGTCATCGACGGCGTCAAGCAATTCATCACCAGCGGGCAGAACGGGCAGGTGGCCATCGTCATCGCCGTCACCGACAAGGCCGCGGGCAAAAAGGGCATGAGCGCCTTCCTCGTGCCCACGTCCAACCCCGGCTACCAGGTCGCGCGGCTGGAAGACAAGCTGGGTCAGCACAGCAGCGACACCGCGCAGATCAACTTCGACGGCTGCCGCATCCCGGCCGCCAACCTGATCGGCGCCGAGGGCGAGGGCTACAAGATCGCCCTGTCGGCCCTGGAGGGCGGGCGCATCGGCATCGCCGCGCAAAGCGTGGGCATGGCCCGCGCCGCCTTCGAATGCGCCCTGGCCTACAGCAAGGAGCGCGAAAGCTTCGGCCAGCCCATCTTCCATCACCAGGCTGTCGGCTTCAGACTTGCGGAATGCGCTACGCAAATCGAGGCCGCCCGCCAGCTCATCTGGCACGCCGCCAGCCTGCGCGATGCGGGCCTGCCCTGCCTGAAGGAAGCCGCCATGGCCAAGCTGTTCGCCAGCGAAATGGCCGAGCGCGTGTGCAGCAGCGCCATCCAGACCCTGGGCGGCTACGGCGTGGTCAATGATTTCCCGGTGGAGCGCATCTACCGCGACGTGCGCGTGTGCCAGATCTACGAAGGCACCAGCGATGTGCAAAAAATTATCATCCAGCGGGGTCTGGCATAAGCTTTCCCGGGCAGCAGAGGCGGCAAAAGGGGGCGAACGCCTAGAATGGAACAGCCCCCTTTCTTGTCATTCCGCAGCAGCCCGTCATGGTGAAAAAGAACCCCTCCGTCATCGCCCGTGAAGCCCTCAAGCTGCTCTTTACCCGGCAGTTGGCACCGACACCGGAGAACTACCAGGCGGTATACAGCGAAGTCGCCAGCATCGCCGTCCCCATCCCCTCCAGCCTGGCCAGGCAAATCGTGCGCCTGCTGGAATTCGGCCAGCCCGCCTTTGCCGGCAGGGACGAACGCCTGCGAGAAATGGCCGAGCAACTCGTGCATTTCCTGCGCCTGCCCAACCCGGATCTGTCCACGGCAGAACTGCTGCTGCAAAACTTCAACCACCGGCTGTCCTTTGCCGCCCAGGATGAAGCCCAGCTGCGCGATACCTTGCTGCGCCTGCTGGGGCTGATCATTCAGAACATCGCCGCACTGTGCCTGGACGATCAATGGCTCGAAGGCCAGTTGGACGCCCTGCAAACCGCGACCGAGCCGCCCCTGACCCTGCCGCACCTGCAGGACATCGAATTGCGCCTGAAGGACGTCATCTTCAAGCAAACCGAAGCCAAGGAGCGTCTGGTACAGGCCCAGACCCAGGTGCGTGATCTGCTGGCCACCTTCATCGACCGTCTGGCCGATATCGGCGACACCAACACCAGCTACCACGATCAACTGGAGCGCTGCGCCACCCGCCTGAGCCAGGTTTCGCACCTGCACGAGATCACCCCGCTGCTCGAAGAAGTCATGACGGCCACGCGGGCCATGTCCGAGCGCTGCTCCACCGCCCGTTGCGAGCTGCAAACCCTGCGCGAGCAAAGCGAACAGGGCCTGGCCGAAGTCGAGCGCCTGCGCCACGAGCTGGTACACACCTCGGTGCTGGCCCGCCAGGATTCCCAGACCGGCGTCCTCAACCGCCGGGGCATGGACGAAGCGCTGGAACAGGAAGTCATCCGCACCCAGGCAGCCGGAGTGCCGATGTGCATTGCCTTGCTCGACCTGGACAATTTCAAGGCATTGAACGACCGCCTGGGCCACGAAGCCGGCGACCGCGCCCTGCAACACCTGGTGGCCGTAGCCAAGCAGATCATGCGCAGCCAGGACCAGTTGGCCCGCTACGGCGGGGAGGAATTTGTCTTTCTGCTGCCCGGCACCCAGGTACAGCAGGCCGAGGAAGTGATGAAGCGGCTGCAGCGCAAACTGACCACACGCTACTTTCTGCAGGACAGCGAGCGCGTACTCATCACCTTCAGCGCCGGGGTGGCCGAAATCGCCCCGAACGAAAACTACCAACAGGCGCTGGTGCGTGCCGACAGGGCCATGTACGCCGCCAAGCGGGCCGGCAAGAACCGGGTCGTGGCGGCTTCGATGGACGATTGAAAGTCAGCACCACTTCTCAAGAAGAGAGCTGCTTCCGCAAGCATTCATTGGATTTCAGATAGTTTTAAGCCTGAAATCCTTTAAATACCTGCGGTAACAGCTCTCTTTTTCAATCCCAGGTCACTTCCGGGCGCAATTGCTGCGCCAGGGTGCGTGGCCAGTCCAGATCCAGATCGGCCATGCGCTGCTTGATCAGGATCGGCGCCACCTGGAACAGCAAGGCCAGCCGCTCCAATTGTCCCAGTTGCAGGTCGTGCAGGCTCTCGCGCAGCGCCTGCTCGGGCATCAGCAGACGCAGGGCAAAGTCGTTGGCTTCGCTGTCGATGCGCAACTGCACGTCGCAGTGGTAGCTGTCCGACACTTCGATGGTGTGCGCCCCGCCGGGGCGCAAATGGTGCAGGGCCAGGTGCCCCAGCGCATGTGCCACGCCGTAGCGCTGGCGCTCCAGCGGCTGGCTGCGGTCGATGACGATGCGCGGCTTGCGCTGGGGGGGCAGCTCCACCCGTGCGCAGGCGCTGCCCAGTTCGGACAGCGCCACCGTGATCTGCATGGCCTTGGCGATGTGCGCCAGATTCACCGGAACCGTCTGATCCCAGTAAGTTCTCAGCACCCCCTCGGCCAGCAGCGTCATGTCTGCGCGGGCAAAGGGGCCGGCAGGGCCGCAGCAGCACCGTCAGGCAGGAACAGCGGGCCACGCTGGCCGCAGCCGCTCAGGACGGTCAGAACCGCCGTCACGGCAGCGGCGCACAGCAAACGGGCAAGGGAGGAAGAGCGGGGCATGGCGGTCAATTGTTGCGGAACAGATCCAGGATGCTATTGCGTTCCTGGGCATCGGGCGGTGCGGTCGGCGCTTGTCCCTCGGCACTCTCCAGGCCCACATCGCTCATGCCCAGGCTGCGGATGCTGGAGTCGGTGTTTTCTGCATAGAACCACTCGCCATCGGCATTCACCACCCCCGGCGGCACGCTGTAGCTGGCCACGGGAACATCCTTCAAGGCGTACTGCATGAACTGGATCCAGACCGGCAGGCTCAACCCCCCGCCGGTTTCCCGGGCCCCCAGGTTGCGCGGGTTGTCGTAACCGATCCAGGTGACGGCCACCAGGCTGGGCTGGAAACCGGCGAACCAGGCATCCACGGCATCGTTGGTGGTGCCGGTTTTGCCGTACAGATCGGGCCGTTTCAATGTGGCCTGGGAGCGGGCCGCCGTGCCCGAACGGGCCACGGTCTGCAACATGCTGTCCATGATGAAGGCGTTGCGCTCATCGATCACGCGCTGCTGCTGGGCCAGGGGCGTCGGGTGGTACTCCGCCAGGGGCGTGCCGCGCTGGTCGGTGATCTTGGTAATCAGCCACGGGGTGATGCGATAGCCCGTATTGGCAAAAGTGGCAAAGCCCACCGCCATCTGCATCGGCGTGACCGAACCGGCGCCCAGCGCCATGGTCAGGTAGGCCGGGTGCTTGCTGGCCTCGAAGCCGAAGCGGGTGACCCACTGCTGGGCGAAGGCGGGGGTCGTCGCCTCCAGCACCCGGATGGCGGGAATGTTTTTGGACTTGGCCAGCGCGGTGCGGGCCGTCATCGGGCCTTCAAAACGGCCATCGTAATTCTTCGGCTGCCACGGCTGCCCGCCTGTGACGCCAGCGCCATAGATCAGCGGTGCATCGTTGACGATGGTGGACGGGGCAATGCCCTTCTCCAGCGCTGCCGAATAGATGAACGGCTTGAACGCCGAGCCGGGCTGGCGCCACGCCTGGGTCACGTGGTTGAACTTGTTCTTGGCAAAGTCGAACCCCCCGACCAGGGCGCGGATGGCCCCGGTCTGCGGATCGAGCGCCACGAATGCGCCCTCCACCTCCGGCAACTGGGTGGCCGACCAGGTTTTGCCCGTCTGGATGATGCGGATGATGGCCCCCGGCACGATCTTGATTTGCGGGGGCGCCTTGGCCGACAGGCCCGACTCGACCGGCTTGAGGCCCTCGCCGGCAATTTCGATCTTTTCGCCATCCGTGCGCTGCACCAGCAGCTTTTTCGGGCCGGCCTCCAGCACCACGGCAGAGCGTACGTCCCCATTGTCAGGGTGCTGGGCCAGGGCGTCGTCGATCACGTCTTCCAGCATTTCCGGGTCGGTCGGCAGGGCGATGAAGCGTTCCGGGCCACGGTAGCGCTGGCGGCGCTCGTAGTTCATGATGCCCTCGCGCAGCGCCTTGTAGGCCACGTTCTGCTCGTCCAGGCGCAGCGTGGTGTAGACGTTCAGCCCCCGGGTGTAGGCAGCTTCGCCATACTGGTCAAAAATCAACTGGCGGGCCATTTCGGCCACGTAGTCGGCATGATTGGCACTTTCCCGCGGGGTATCGCGGCGCAGCTTCAAGGGCTCCTGGCGGGCCTGCTCGGCCTCGTCGGGAGAGATGAAGCCGTTCTCCTCCATCCGATCGATGATGTAGAGCTGGCGAATACGCGCCCGCTTGGGGTTGCTGATCGGGTTGTAGGCCGAAGGCGCCTTGGGCAAACCGGCCAGCATGGCCGCCTCGGCGATGGTGATGTTCTTCAGGGGCTTGCCGAAGTACGCCTCGCTGGCCGCCGCAAAACCGTAGGCGCGGTGCCCCAGGAAAATCTGGTTCATGTAGACCTCCAGAATTTTTTCCTTGGTCAGCAAATGCTCCAGCTTGAAGGTCAGCAGGATTTCGTAGATCTTGCGGGTATAGGTTTTTTCCGACGACAGGTAAACGTTGCGTGCCACCTG
This sequence comes from Comamonas sp., assembly GCA_019104825.1. Classification (GTDB taxonomy): domain Bacteria; phylum Pseudomonadota; class Gammaproteobacteria; order Burkholderiales; family Burkholderiaceae_C; genus Comamonas; species Comamonas nitrativorans. The sequence goes on along the minus strand of JAHRXD010000187.1, from coordinate 7,757 downwards.
CATGGTGATGGTGGAGGCGCCCTGGCTCTTGAACTTGCCCAGGTTCGCCAGTGCCGCACGCAGCATGCCCTTGTAGTCCACGCCGTTGTGCTCGAAGAAGCGGGTGTCCTCGATCGCCAGCACGGCATCGACCATGACCTTGGGAATCTCGCGGATGGGCGTCAGGGTGCGCCGCTCCTCGCCAAATTCTCCGATCAACGTGCCTTCGGCGGAATACACCCGCAGCGGCAGCTTGGGCTGGTAGTCCACCAGCGCGGAAATATCCGGCAGATTCGGGTAGGCACGCGACAGGGCGATCGCCAGCACCAGCGCCCCTGCAATGGCCCCGGCAACGGCCAGCCCCAGCAACCAGAAAATGGCGCGGACAGGCCATGGCAGGCGTTTTTTGGGAGGGGGTGTTTTTCGGGAAGCGGGCGCATTTGCGCCTTGAGAAGAGGGGGTCGAGGTGGGCATACGCGGGTACCAGGCAAGACGGGCATTATAGGAAGCGCCGCGCATCGGGGCACTCGCAAACGAATGCGACCAGATGTGACAGAAAAGCTCAAAACGTGCGGTTTTGGCAACACTCCGGCGATATTCCAAACCGGTTGTCCAAAGCCCGCCAGCTCTTGCTGCTAGCATCATTCGGCTGGGCTTAAAGTCAGCCGCCTTGCCGTATGACCAGCAGATAGGAGTCGTCTTGTTTTCCCTAAGTTCACTTTTCCAGCGCCAGCCAGAGCCATTGATTGGCCTGGACATCAGCGCCACGGCTGTGAAACTGGTCGAGCTGGGGCGTCACGGCCAGGACGGCTGGGTGCTGGAGCGCTGTGCGATGGAGCCCCTGTCACCCGACTGGGTGGCCGACGGCAGCATCGTCAATTTCGACGAAGTGGCAGGCGCCGTGCGCCGCCTGCTGGCCAAGAGCGGCACCCGGGCCAAACACGTGGCCCTGGCGCTGCCGCCCTCGGCCGTCATCACCAAGAAGGTGATTTTGCCGGGCAGCCTCTCCGATGCGGAAATGGAAATCCAGGTGGAGAGCGAAGCCAGCCAATACATCCCCTTCTCCCTGGACGAAGTGCAGCTGGACTTCTGCATCATCGGCCCCAGCCCGAAAAGCCCGGGCGATGTCGATGTGCTGCTGGCGGCCACACGCAAGGAAAAAGCCGACGAGCGCCAGGAAGTGGCCGAAGCGGCCAACCTGAAAACCGTGGTGCTGGATATCGGCTCGTTTGCCGCACGGCTGGCGGTCGAGCGGGTACTGCAACACCCCAACGCGCCCCTGCACGTCGGGGAAGCCGACCTGGTGGTCCTGCTCAAAGTGGGCGCCCGGGGCTATGCCATGCAGGTTCTGCGTGGCGAAGAAGTCCTGTACGACACGGAACAAAGCATGGGCGGGGCACAACTGACACAAGCCATCGCCCGCCACTACAACCTCTCCCAGGAAGAGGCCGAGCAGAAAAAGCGTGCCGATGACCTGCCGGCAAGCTACCCCACCGAAGTGCTGGCCCCGTTTGTCAAGAATCTGGCCCAGGACGTGGCCCGTTCGCTTCAGTTTTTCTTCACCAGCACGCCTTACCACAGCGTGCAGCACATCCTGCTGTCTGGCGGCTCGGCACCCCTGGAAGGGCTGGCCAAAGCCATTCAGGAGCATACCGGCGTCGCCACCCTGGTACTCGACCCGTTTCTCGGGATGCAATTCGGCGCCGCCGTGAATAAATCGCGGGTGCGCAAAGATGCGGCGGCGTACCTGACCGCCTGCGGCCTGGCCTTGCGGAGGTTCTACCAGTGATTCTGATCAATCTCTTGCCGCACCGGGAAGCGGCCCGCAAGCGCCGCAAGGAAGTTTTCCAAATGGCGATGTTCGGCGCCCTGGTCGTCGGTCTGCTGGCCGCCGCCGGGGTATACGCCGTCTTCCAGGGGCTGATCGATGGCCAGCAGGAGCGCAACACCTACCTGCAGTCGGAAATTGCCGTCCTGAACCGGCAAATCAAGGACGTGCAGGGCCTGGAAGACGAGATCGCCGCCCTGCGCGAACGCCAGAAGGCCGTGGAAGACCTGCAGGCCGACCGCAATCTGCCGGTGTACCTGTTGAGCGATCTGGCCCAACTGCTGCCGGAAGGGGTCTACCTGTCCTCGCTCAAGCAAAACGGGCTGCAGGTTGAACTCAAAGGTTCGGCACAGTCGAACGAGCGGGTTTCCGAAGTGCTGCGCAATCTCGCCAATGGTTCGCCCTGGTTTACCAAACCGGTGCTCAAGGAAATCGTCTCCGGCACGGTGGAGATTGCCCCGAAAGACCTGCGCAAGGTGGTGAACTTCACCATGACTTTCATGCTGGTGCGCTCCACCGAGGTAAACCAGCAAGCCCAAGAGCGGAGGCCCTGAGCGATGTCCAGCGCAAAGCCAAAAATCACCAAGGCCGACATTGCTGCCCACCTCGAAGGGGTGAAGGCACAGTTTCAGAACCTTGATCCCAAAGACCCCTCCTTGTGGCCGGTCGTGCCCAAGGTATTGCTGTGCATCGGGATTGCTGTAGGGGTGCTGGCCGGCGCCTGGTACGGCTATCTCAATACGCTGGAACAGGATCTGGAAGCCGAACGCAACAAGGAAACCACGCTGCGCCAGGAATTCTCCACCAAGATGTCCAAGGCCGTCGGACTGGAAGCGCTCAAGGCCCAGCGCGAGCTGGTGCAACAGTACGTCACCCAGCTGGAAAAACAGTTGCCCAACAAAGCCGAAATGGCGGCCCTGCTCTCCGACGTGAACCACGCCGGCATGGGGCGCGGATTGCAATTCGACCTGTTCCGCCCCGGCAGCGAGGATGTCCGTGACTACTACGCCGAGCTGCCCATTACCGTGCGGGTTTCGGGACGTTTTCACGACATGGGATCGTTCGTCTCGGACGTCGCCCACCTGTCGCGCATCGTCACGATCAATAACGTCTCCCTGGTCGCCGATGCCAAGGGCAGCAGCCTGGTGATGGATGCGCAGGCCCGCACCTACCGTTACCTCGACCCGGAGGAAATGGCCGTACGCCGCCAGGACGCCAAGAAAAAAGGGAACAAGCAATGATGGCGCCCCGACGTTTCCTCCCTCTGGCCACCGGCCTTGCGGCCATGCTGGCCCTGGCAGGCTGTATTGGCAACGACACGACCGACTTGCGTGATTGGGTGACCCAGGAGCGGGCCACGGCCAAACCCCGCATCACCCCCTTGAGCGAACCCAAGGCATTTGTCCCCCAGCCCTACACGACAGCCGAGCTGACCGATCCGTTCAACCGCCAGAAGCTGACCCAGGCGCTGCGCCGCGACAGTGAAAAAAGCGCAACGAACATGGCCTTGCTGGAGGCCGAACAGAACCGGCGCAAGCAGGAGCTGGAAAGCTTCCCGCTGGATACCATCACCATGGTCGGGAGCCTGCATCAAGGCGGCACGGAAACCGCTTTAGTACGGGCGAATAAGCTGATTTATCAAGTGAAGCCCGGGGCCTATATGGGGCAAAACTACGGTCGGATCGTAAAAATTACAGAAAACACGATCCGGTTGCGTGAAATCGTCCAGGACCCGGCCGGGGATTGGGTAGAAAAATCCACCGTGCTAGAACTGCAAGAGGAAAGCAAATAATGCTGCTGCACCCAAAAACACAATTCAAAAATATGCTGAGCTGGAGCGCAGGTGTAGCCTTGCTGCTGCCTGGCTTGGTCTGGGCAGGGAGTATCCAATCGGTCACCGGCTCCATCCAGGGCGGCGGGGAAGTGGTGCGGGTGGTACTGGACGAACCCCTGACCCAGGTGCCCACAGGGTTTGCCGTGCAGACGCCGGCCCGTATCGCACTGGATTTTCCCGGTACCAGCAACGGGCTGCCGCAGTCCTTGATCGAATTGCACCAGGGCAACCTGAGTACCGCCAACGTGGTCGAAGCCTCGGGCCGCACCCGGGTGGTGCTGAACCTGAAAAGCGCCACCAACTACCGCACCGAACTGGACGGCAACGCCGTATTGATCTACCTCGATCCGGTCAAGAACACCGCCTCCGTGGCACCGCTGGCTGCGCCGGTACAGGCGACGCCAGCCCCCGCCCCGGCGGTTTCGGCCAAGGCGGTGCGTGACATCGATTTCCGCCGCACCGGCGATGGTGCCGGACGGGTCGTCGTGGCCCTGGGATCGGCCGGGGCCAGTGCCGATGTGCGCAATGACGGCAAAGGGCTGCTGGTGGAATTTTCCCGCTCCAGCCTGCCCGAGGGGCTGATGCGGCGCATGGACGTGGTGGACTTCGGCACACCGGTACAGCTCATCACCACCAGCCAGCAGGGCGACAAGGTGCGCATGAAGGTCGACCTGAAAGGCAACTGGGAACACAGCGCCTACCAGAGCGAAGACCAGTTCGTGCTGGAAGTGCACGAGAAAAAGGTCGATCCCTCCAAGCTGACCCAAGGCCCGGGTTTCTCGGGCGAGCGCCTGTCGCTCAATTTCCAGAACATTGAAGTCCGCGCCCTACTGCAGGTGATCGCCGACTTCACCAACTTCAACATCGTCACTTCCGACACCGTCGGCGGATCGCTGACACTGCGCCTGAAAGATGTGCCCTGGGACCAGGCGCTGAACATCATCATGGAAGCCAAGGGCCTGGGCCTGAAGAAAAACGGCAACGTGCTGTGGATTGCGCCCAAGGAAGAAATTGACGAGCGCACCAAGAAGGATCTGGAAGCGGCCCGTGCCATCGAGCAGTTGGAAACCCTGCGCACGCAGGGCTTCCAGATCAACTACGCCAAGGCCGAAGAGTTGGTGAAAAAGTTTACCGAAACGCAAGGTGGAGGCACGTCGGGAGCCAGCGGCACGAACAACAACCGGTTCCTGTCCGAACGCGGCTCGGCCATTGCAGAAGAACGCACCAACCAGATTTTTGTCACCGACACCCCGACCAAGCTGGAGGAAATCGCCCAGTTGCTGAAAAAGCTGGACGTACCGGTACGCCAGGTGCTGATCGAGGCCCGCATTGTCGAAGCCCGCGATACCTTCGGACGCTCGCTGGGGGTGAAGTTTGGCGGTGGCTACAGCCGTGCCGGGCGCGGCAGCATCGGCAGCGGCTACCAGGAAAAGGGCACGACGACCAACAACCCGTTTGTCAATCTGCCGGCGGCACTGTCCTCCGGAGCCAACCCGGCAACGATGGCATTCAGCGTGTTCAACTCCAGCATGACGCGGTTTTTGAGTCTGGAACTGTCTGCGATGGAATCGGAAGGGGTCGGCAAGATCATCTCCAGCCCACGTTTGATGACCGCCGACAAATCCGAAGCGGAGATCAAGCAGGGTACCCAGATTCCGTATAAATCCTCTTCCGGGGCGGGCGCCAGCGCCATCCCCAAGGTGGAGTTCAAGGACGCCGTGTTGCGCCTGAAAGTCATACCGCAAATTACCCCGGATGGCGACATCATCATGGATCTGGAAGTGCACAAGGACTCGGTCGGAGTGCAGACCGACGACGGTCCGGCCATCGATACCAAGAGCGTAAAAACCCAGGTTCTGGTGGAAAACGGCGGAACGGTGGTGATTGGCGGTATTTTTGAAATTACCGAATCCAATCAGATCAACAAGGTGCCGCTACTCGGCGATATTCCGGTCATGGGCAACCTGTTCAAGAACCGCACCCGGGAGACGGAAAAGCGCGAAATGCTGGTGTTCATCACCCCGCGCATGGTCACCGATGCCATTGCGAATCGGTAAAACCTTTCTGTCCTGACCTTTCCCCAAGGCCGCCAATGCGGCCTTGGGGTTTTTTCGTAAAGGCGCAACATGGCTACGCATTTGGCTTTGGTCGGGCTGCCCGGATCGGGCAAATCCACCATTGGACGGCAGGTCGCCCGCCAGGGCGGGTGGACGTTTATCGATGCCGATCACGCCATTGAAGAACAGCTGGGCTGCACGATCCGCGACTACTTTGCCCAGCACGGCGAAGCGGCTTTCCGGGACGTCGAGGCCCAGGTGCTGGCCGGGCTGCTGCAAGCGCCCCGGCCCACGGTGATCGCCACGGGCGGCGGCGCGGTGCTGCGGGCGGAAAACCGCGCCGCCTTGCGGGCGGGCAGCACGGTGTTCTACCTGCAGGCCGCGCCCGAGGACATTGCCCGGCGCCTGCGCGGCGATACGGTGCGCCCCCTGATGCAGGGAGTGGACGCTTTGCCGCGCCTGCAGGAGCTACTCAAGGTGCGCGGCCCGCTGTACCGCGAGGTAGCGCATTACGTACTCGACACCCAGCGGCACAATCCCAACCAGGTGGCCCGCAAGATTTGCATGCAGATGGATGTGGCAGGGCTGACGGGCCTGGGCAGCATTTGAAGAAAAAAATAGCTGTTACCGCTGATTATTCAAAGATTTCAAATAACTTTATTTCCAAAAACCTTACTAATAAAGCGCAAGCAGCTCTTTATTTTGAAATGAAAGGCATGGCAGATGGCTGAAATTCTGCACCGCGTGGGGATCGATCTGGGTGAGCGTTCCTACCCCATTCTCATTGGCACCGGCCTGTTGCAGGCCGCTGCCAGCTTCACCACCTGTCCCAAGGCAGCGCAGGCGGTCATCGTCACCAACACCACGGTGGCGCCGCTGTACGCGGCGGCCTTGCAGGCCGCACTGGCCGGGCATTACGCCCAGGTGCGGCAGGTGGTGCTGCCCGATGGCGAGGCGTTCAAGGACTGGGCCACGCTGAACCAGATTTTCGACAGCCTGCTGGAAAACGGCTGCGACCGCAAAACCGTCCTCTTTGCCCTGGGCGGCGGCGTGATTGGCGACATGACCGGCTTTGCCGCTGCCAGCTATATGCGCGGCGTGCCCTTCGTGCAGATTCCCACCACGCTGCTGTCCCAGGTCGATTCCAGCGTGGGCGGCAAAACGGCCATCAACCACCCCAAGGGCAAGAACATGATCGGCGCGTTCTACCAGCCGCGCCTGGTGCTGTGCGACCTCGACAGCCTGGCCACCCTGCCCGCGCGGGAGCTATCGGCGGGCCTGGCCGAAGTCATCAAGTACGGGCCGATTGCCGACATGGCCTTCTTCACCTGGCTGGAGCAGCACGTCGATGCCCTGCGCCAGCAGGACAGGGCCACACTGGCCCAGGCCGTCAAGCGCAGCGTGGAAATCAAGGCCTGGGTCGTCGGGCAGGACGAGAAGGAATCGGGCCTGCGGGCCATCCTCAACTTCGGCCACACCTTCGGCCATGCGATCGAGGCGGGCATGGGCTACGGCAACTGGCTGCACGGCGAAGGCGTGGGCGCAGGCATGGTGATGGCGGCGCACCTGTCGCAGCGCCTGGGGCTGGTGGATGCGCACTTCGTCCAGCGCCTGACCCAATTGATCGACCGGGCGGGCCTGCCCACCCGTGGCCCGGTGCTGGACACGCAGGACAACGCCGGCGCCTACCTGGCGCACATGCGCGTGGACAAGAAGGCCGAAGCCGGGGACATCCGCTTCGTACTGATCGACGGCCCCGGCAAGGCCGTGGTGCGCAGCGCCCCGGACGCCTTGGTGCGCGAGGTCATCAACGCCTGCTGCGCCGGGGGCTAAGAACCTGTTCACGATCTCGGCGCGAAGGGGTGCGGGAAGCGGATCGGGATGGGCTGCTAGGCGCAAACCACAGCCATAGCGGTGCTATGGCGAGGATTTGCAACGCGGCAGAGCGCCCGAAGCCGCGACTGCACACCCGCGCAGAGATCGTGAACAGGTTCTAACCAACAACAAACTGGTTGCGCCCCTGGGCCTTGGCCCGGTACAGGGCGGCATCGGCGCACGC
>JAHRXD010000146.1 GCA_019104825.1 Comamonas sp. | reverse complement strand
GGATTTTCTTGGTGGGCACGGCCAGCACCTTGCCGTCCACGCCGGACTCGTCTTCCATCTCCAGAATGCCGATGGCGCGGCAGGGCACCACGACGCCGCTGGGCAGGGGGAAGGGGGTCAGCACCAGCACGTCCACCGGGTCGCCGTCGCCTGCCAGGGTTTGCGGCACGTAGCCGTAGTTGCAGGGGTAGTGCATGGCGGTGCCCATGAAGCGATCGACGAACACGCAGCCGGTTTCCTTGTCCACTTCGTACTTGACGGGGTCGGCGTTGGCGGCGATTTCGATCACCACGTTGAAGGTTTCAGGAGCGTTTTTACCGGGGGTGACTTTTTCGAAAGACATGCTGATCACTGGAAAGGGGTGGAAAAGAAATCGCGGCCTCCAGGCCGGGCTTGCCGCCCCGGGATGCCGCACGAAAACCCCGCATTCTAGGCCCAGCAGCCTTGCACAGCGCTTGCAACCGGCGGGCGCAGAACCTTGGTGACTGCCAGGATCGCCCAGGTTCTGCACAATTGGCCGGTTTTTTTGCCGAGATTTTGCCCCCTATGCCTTTATCTGCCCCGACGATCGACCGCCAGCCCCGCCACATCCGCAGCGTGCGCTACCAAAGCTTCGAGCGCAGCGACGGCCTGTGGGACGTGGAAGGCGAGCTGATCGACACCAAGGCCATCGATGTCCCCCGGATGCGCGGCGGCGTTCATCCGGCGGGCGTGCCGATCCACCACATGCACATCCGCGTCACCGTCGATACCCGCCTGATCGTCCACGCCATCGAGGCCGTGATGAATGCCCACCCCCTTGGCAACTGCCCCGCCGCACTCGATGCCATGCAGCGCATGGTGGGCTGCTGCATGGCCAAGGGCTGGCGCAAGGCCATCGACCAGAACCTGGGCCAGGTGGCCGGCTGCACCCACATGCGCGAGCTGCTGATGAACATGGCCACAGCGACGTTCCAGAGCATTACCTCGGCCTTTGCCACCGGGCAGGACACGCCCCCGGCCTTCCTGGGCCAGTGCAAGGGCTGGGATTTCAACGGCCCGGGCGTGGCCGAATACTTTCCGAAATTCATCGGCTACCTGCGCCCGGAACCACCGGCCCGCAAGCCTGCGCCGCACAGCGTGGCGCATTCATGAAAATAAGAGCTTCTACCGCTCAAAAATAAAGGGTTTCAGGCATTTTCATACCTGAAACCCAATGTTTACAAGCGGAACAAGCTATTTAATTGATATGCCCCCAGTAGATCAGCGCATCGCGCCCCTCGACGGAAAGTGACACCGGCGCCCCCACCGGCAGCAGCACCTTGGTCGGCACATGGCCAAAGGGCAGGCCCGTCAGCACCGGGCAGGCCACCTGGCCGCGCAGCCAGTCCACCACGGTTTGCAGCTTGAAGCCCGCATCGTGGGCCGTCAGCCGGTACTCGGTGAACCGGCCCAGCACGATGGCTTTTTGCCGCGTCAGCACCCCGGCGTGCAGCAGCTGGGTCAGCATCCGCTCGATGCGGTAGGGATGCTCGCCCACGTCTTCCAGAAACAGAATGCCGCCGTCGATGTGCGGAAAGTACGGCGTACCCAGCAGCGACACCAGCACCGCCAGATTGCCGCCCCACAGCACGGCGCCATCGGGCACGTCCACATCATCGGGCTGCGCGGTGGCCGCCCCGCGCTCCTTGGGCAGGCGCCAGCCGGCGCCCTCGCCCTGGCCGCAGAGCAGGTCTTCAAAAAATGCCTGGCAGATTTCATCCACCCCGTCCCTGGCCCCCAGGTCGGCGCACAGCAGCGGCCCGGCCCAGGTCACGCCCCCGGTCTGCGCCAGCAGGGCGTTTTGCAGGGCAGTGAAGTCGCTCATGCCGACAAACTGCGTGCCGCCCGCCACGGCCTTGGCAATGGCGGCGTAGTCGATGGCGGGCAGCAGCCGCGTCAGGCCATAGCCGCCCCGGGCCATCAAGGCCACGTCGGCCCCGCTGGCCGCTGCGCGGTGCAGGGCCGCCAGGCGCGTGGCGTCGTCCCCGGCAAAGCGCTGGTGACGGGCCAGGGCATCGGCATCCACCTCCACCGTATGCCCCAGCGCCTGCAGGCGGCGCACGCCACGGGCAAAAGCGGCCTTGTCGCGCACCGCGCCCGAGGGGGCGTAGACGTAGATATGTTTGCTGCCCGCATGGTGGGCACAGTGGCAGTCGTGCGGGTGGTGGTGATCGTCGTGATCGTGGGCCGGGGAGTGATCGTGGTGGTGATGGGCGTGGGACACGGTGTTCAGGCGCCATGCGGCGGCGAAGATTTTTCAGCGCCCAAGTATTCCATAGCCGCCCTGACCTGCGCCTGCGCTGTGGCGGCATCGTGCGGCACCGCACTGTGCCAGCGAACCGTGGCCGTCCGCACAGGCCACTGCGCCCAGGCCCGGGGGCCGGCGCGGTGCCCGGCATCGGGAAACGGCGCATCCAGGGCCGTGCTGCCCAGTGGCGCCGGCCCTTGCAGGCACCAGTCCAGAACACCGTTCCAAACACCCTCCCCACCACCGCTATCCGGGGATGGCAGCACGGCCATGCACCCTTCCTGCGCCACCCAATGGCAATGCGAGATTTGCAAAAAATGCAGCAGCTCGCACACGACCTGCATGTGCTTCTGCGGCGTATGCCACTGCATTTTCTTGGGCTTGTCGCTGCGCCCGAAGCCGATCCAGTCCACCGTCACCACCCGCTGCCCGGCAGCCAGCAAAGCCGCCCCCAGATAACGCAGGCCGTAGCTGCTGCCCACCCCGTCGTGCAACAGCAGCCAGGTCGAGGCATCGCGCGGGCCCTCGTCCTGATAGTGCAGGCGCAGCCCGCCCAGGCTGGGCAAGTCGGCCACATACCGGGCGGCCCATCGCTCATCCGGCCCATCCTGCCAGTCATTCCAATCGGCAAAGCAGCGTTCGGGCGTGCGCAGCGCATCCTGGCGCAGCGGCTGGGCCTGCTGACGCTGCTGCACGCGCCGGGCCTGGAAAAAATCGGCCAGCACGGCAGCGCATTCAGCCTCCAGCACACCGCCGACGATGGCGGTATGGGCGTTGAGCTGCGGCAGCGCAAACACGTCCAGCACCGACCCGGCGGCACCGGTTTTCGGCTCCCGCGCCCCGTACACCACACGGGCTACGCGGGCATTCAACAGCGCCCCGCTGCACATGGCGCACGGCTCCAGCGTCACGTACAGGGTGCAGCCCTCCAGCCGGTAATTGCCCAGCCGCCGGGCCGCCTGGCGCAGCGCCTGCACCTCGGCATGGGCAGTGGGGTCGTGCTGGCCGATCGGGGCATTGCAGCCCTCGCCCAGCACCTGCCCGTCCTTGACCACCACGGCCCCGACGGGCACCTCGCCCGCCGCTGCCGCCTGCCGGGCCAGGCGCAGGGCGTGGCGCATCCAATGCAGATCGGCATCGGCTGGCACAGCAGAGGCGGCAACAGATGCAGCGGGGGGCAAAGCAGGGGTGGACATAGGCGGCGAATTATCCGTCGCCCCGCAGCAACCACCCGGACAGGAGCGGCCCAGGCCGCCCCTGTGAAACGTTACTTGTCGTTGTTCCTGGCCGTTGTTACTGCGCCTCGTCATCCAGATGGATCAACCCCGGCGCCAGCGCCAGATGCGGCACGCCGCCGGGCAGGGCTGATTTCTGCTTGATAAGCCTCCACGCCCTGGGCCGCACGCACGCCGGTGGCAAAACAGGCGGTCAGCAAATAGCCGCCCGTGGGCGCCTCCCAATCCAGCATTTCACCCGCACAGAACACGCCGGGCATGGCGTGCAGCATCAGGCCATCGTCCAGCGCCTCGCGCAGCACGCCACCAGCGCTGCTGATGGCTTCGGCCAGCGGGCGCGGGGCCTTCAGGGCGATGGGCAGGGCCTGAATGGCCTCGGCCAACGCCGGGCCATCGTCCATCTGCGCTTTGGTCAACAGTTCGTACAGCAGGGCCAGCTTCACGCCCTCCAGCCCCAGGCGCCCTTTGAGGTGGCTGCTCAGGCTGCGCGAACCACGCGGATGCAGCACGGCTGCGCGGACTTTCTCCGCACTCCAGCCAGGCAACAGGTTGAGGGAAAATTTTGCCGCGCCGTTCTCTGCCAGCGCATCCCGCAGCCGGGCGCCGACCGCGTACACCAGGCTGCCTTCGACCCCGGTGGCCGTCACGACACACTCGCCCTGGCGCTGCCACGTCGCACCGGCACCATCGGCCAGGGTGATGGCGACATTTTTCAGCGGGGCTCCGGCAAAGCGCTCGGCAAAATGCGCCGTCCAGCCTTGCCCGATACGGCCCAGAACATCGAAACCGCAGTTGGCCGGCAGCAAGGGCCGCAGCGCCACGCCACGCTGCGCCAACAGCGGCTGCCAGGCACCATCGGAACCCAATTGCGGCCAACTGCCCCCGCCCAGCGCCAGGATCAGCGCCCGGGCCTGCACCGGTTGCAGCCCCTGTGCGCTGGCAAAGCAGGGCTGCCCTGCGGCATTCCACCCCTGCCAGCAGTGGCGCATGGCAAAGCGCACGCCCAGGCTGCGCAGCCGGGCCAGCCAGGCCCGCAGCAGGGGAGCGGCCTTCATGTCCGTCGGAAAAACCCGTCCGGAGGTGCCGACAAACGTCTCCACCCCCAAATCCCGCGCCCAGGCCCGCAGTGCCGTAGCGCCAAAGTCCTCCAGCAAGGGCGCAAGCCAGGCACTGGCCTGCCCATAGCGCTCCACAAAAGGGGCAAAGTCTTCGGAATGGGTCAGATTCATGCCCCCTTTGCCGGCCAGCAAAAACTTGCGGCCAGCCGTGGCCTTGCCATCCAGCACCAGCACTTGCCGCCCCTGCTCGGCCAAACGCTGCGCCGCCATCAGCCCCGCAGGGCCGGCCCCGACAATGGCAACGTCACACGACAAGGGGGGCAGAACGACGGGGCTGGACATAAATGGATCTGACGGCAAGCAAAGGGGGCGCAGCATAGCGTCAGGGACAAGCCCCAGCAGGTGCATTGCATTTACCGCCCGCCAGCAGCGATACCGGGCTTCGCCTTTCAAACCCGGCCCGGGCATTGATTTCTGTCACAATGAAGCCAGTTATTTTCTTGCCCGGCCTGACCGGGTTTGGCCAGTTCAGCAAAGGATGACATTCATGGCAAGCGACCTCATCAAGCACATCACCGACGCCAGCTTTGAAGCCGACGTGCTTCAGTCCGGCAGCACGGTTTTGGTGGATTTCTGGGCTGAATGGTGCGGCCCCTGCAAGATGATTGCGCCTATCTTGGACGAAGTGGCCACCACCTACACCGGCAAGCTCACGGTCGCCAAAATGAACGTCGATGAAAACCGCGCCGTTCCGGCCAAATTCGGCATTCGCGGCATTCCCACGCTGATGCTGTTCAAAAACGGCGAACTGGCCGCCACGAAGGTCGGCGCCCTGTCCAAGGCCCAGCTCACGGCTTTTATCGACCAGCAACTGGCATAACCCGCAGGGCACAAGCCACCGGCTTCAAGGCAAGGATATAAGATCCGCTTCACGGCCCATCTGGCAAAAATGCTGGATGGGCCGGTTTATTTCCTGTCATAATCGCCCTTTATCTGCAGCCAGACCCACCGCTGCATCCCCAGCCTCCAGAACCCGACGCGATGGCTGGCATCCCTGACGAATATCCAAGGGCCTCGCGCCCCATCCCCCTCTGAACCTTTTGCACTCCGCCCAAGGAGTATGTTTCATGCACTTGAATGAACTCAAGGCACTGCATGTGTCTGAAGTGGCCCAACAGGCCGAAGAACTGGGTATTGAAAACATTGGCCGTATGCGCAAGCAGGAGCTGATGTTTGCGATCATCAAAAAACGTGCCAAGGCCGGCGAACAGGTGTTTGCCGACGGCGTGCTGGAAATCCTGCCCGACGGCTTCGGCTTCCTGCGCAGCCCGGACACCAGCTACACCGCCAGCACCGACGACATCTACATCAGCCCCAGCCAGGTGCGCCGCTTCAGCCTGCACACCGGCGACATGATCGAAGGCGAAGTGCGCATTCCCAAGGACGGCGAGCGCTACTTTGCCCTGACCAAGCTGGACAAGGTCAATGGCAACCCGCCCGAGCAGAACAAGCACAAGGTGCTGTTCGAGAACCTGACCCCGCTGTTCCCGAAAAACCAGATGCGCCTGGAGCGCGACATCAAGGCCGAGGAAAACATCACCGGCCGCATCATCGACATCATCGCCCCCATCGGCCGTGGCCAGCGGGCGCTGATCGTTGCCCCGCCCAAGAGTGGCAAGACGGTGATGATGCAGCACATCGCCCACGCCATTACCGCCAACAACCCGGACGTGCATCTGATCGTGCTGCTGGTCGATGAGCGTCCCGAGGAAGTGACGGAAATGCAGCGCTCGGTACGCGGCGACATCATCGCCTCCACCTTCGACGAACCGGCCACACGCCACGTTCACGTGGCGGAAATGGTCATCGAACGTGCCAAACGCCTGGTGGAACTGAAAAAGGACGTGGTGATCCTGCTGGACTCCATCACCCGCCTGGCCCGCGCCTATAACAACGTGGTGCCCAGCTCCGGCAAGGTGCTGTCCGGCGGTGTCGATTCCAACGCCCTGCACCGGCCCAAGCGCTTTTTCGGCGCGGCCCGCAACGTGGAAGAAGGCGGCAGCCTGACCATCATCGCCACCGCCCTGGTCGATACCGGCAGCCGCATGGACGAGGTGATCTTTGAAGAATTCAAGGGCACGGGCAACAGCGAAATCCACCTGAGCCGCCGTCTGTACGAAAAACGCGTAGTCCCGGCCATCGAACTGTCCAAGAGCGGCACGCGCCGCGAGGAATTGCTGCTGGCCCCGGAAATCCTGCAAAAGACCCGCATCCTGCGCCAGTTCATGTACAACATGGACGAGATCGAGTCCATGGAACTGATGATCAAGAAGATGAAAGAGACCAAGAACAACTCCGAATTCTTCGAGGCCATGCGCCGTGGAGGGTAAAAAAACGTCAAGTACCATTTAACTTGACTAAAGCGCAGCAGCGCTTCATAGAATCAAGCATCGCGTGGCGTTGAAGGCACGGTTCATCCACCAACAAACACCTCAAAATGCTTGATTTTTTTCGTCGCCTGCTGGGGGGCCAAAAACCCCCAGCCCCTACCGCAAAAACGCAAAAGCGGTTTGCCACGCTCAATCAAATAGCGCCGCTGAAAAACGGGGACAAAGCGGTCGGCAAAAAAACTGCCGTGCCGCAAGCCCACGATTCGGCGATTCAGGAAACCATCTCGCCCACGGTGTCCTTTGTCTGCCGCGAGCCGGTACTGGATCGCAAGGAGCGCATTGCCGGCTATATCTTTGATCTGCAAGAGGCCCTGCGTTTGCGCCTGCAAGGGCGTGAAGGCATGCTGCATCGTGCGTATGACGATGCCCTGCTGCGCAGCCTCTCTTCATTGGAAATTGCCAGCCTGTTGGAGCACCGGCTGGCATTTGTCAATTTAACCCCTGCCTCGCTGTTCAATCCGCTGATCCTGCGCCTGCCGCCCAAGAACACCGTCCTGATGCTGCGCCCGGGCAACACGCCCCTCGATCCTGCAAAAATCATCCCGCAGCTCAAGGCGCTGGACAAAGCCGGTTTCGCCTACGGCTGGGTCATCGGTAAAAAAGACCTCGCCACGCACCACGGCACCCTGGCACCTTTGGCGGTACATGCCAATTACATCCAGTTGGAAACCGCCGGTTTCGATGGCCGGGAAATCGACAACCTGCGCAAAGCCCTCTCCAGCAAACGCACCCTGCAGCAAGGCAAATTGCATTTGCTGGCCAACGAACTGGACAGTTTCGATGAATTCAACCTGTGCTTTGAGCGTGGTTTTGATTTTTTCACCGGCAACTTCGTGACCAGCCGGGAAAACTGGCATCCCCCGAAAAGCGACATCAACCGCATGTTGGCCGTGAAATTGCTCAATCTGCTGCGCACCGACGAAGAATTGAAAGCCATTGCCGAACAAATCACCGCCGATCCGGTCATGACGTTCAAGCTGCTGCGCTACCTCAACTCTCCGGCCATTGGCCTGCAAGCGCCGATTCTGACCATCGACAAGGCGTTGCTCATCCTGGGCCGCGAGCGCTGCTACCGCTGGCTCTCGCTCTTGCTGTTCGACATCAAGCAGTCCACCTTCCGCGAACGCCTGCTGACGGAACAAGCCCTGACCCGTGCCTTCTTTCTGGAAAGTCTGGCAGGGCTGGGCAAGGTTCCCAAGGACAAGGACGCGCTCTTTATTCTTGGACTGTTTTCCATGCTCGACCTCCTCATGGGCGCACCGCTGCCCGAACTGCTCGAACAAACCCAGTTGCCACCGGCGCTGCACCAGGCCCTGCTGGGCCAGCCCAGCGAATACCTGGCCCCGCTGGAGCTGGCCAAGGCCGAAAACCGGCACCACGCAGAAAACATCACCCAGTTGGCTGCGGCCTGCGAAGTCAATGCGCTGCAGATTCTGGAACGCAGCATCGAAGCCCTGAGCAAGGCGCACGCCACGATGGCCCTGCACGAGGCCTGATGCGCCCCCGCATGAAGCAGGAATTTGAATTTTCTTCGTATAATGGAGGGCTTTTTCTATGCGGCAAGTATCTTGGGTTTTTGAGTCTGGCAGCGGTTGCCGGGCGCCCGGGGCGGCTACCGCACTTGGCTAAAGGAAGATCATGAAAGAAGGCATCCACCCCAATTACCGCGAAGTTTTGTTCGTGGACCTGTCCAACGGTTTCAAGTTCGTGACCCGTTCCTGCGTGAACACCAAGGAAACCGAAACCTTCGAAGGTAAAGAGTACCCCCTGTTCAAGCTGGATACCTCCTCGGAATCGCACCCCTTCTACACCGGCACGCAAAAATCCGTGGACAACATGGGTGGCCGCGTGGAGCGCTTCCGCAACCGTTTCGGCAAGAAATAATTTCTGCCCCACGGTTTTTCCGCGCAAGCACCGCGAACAAGGCAGCCGGGTATCCTGGCTGCCTTTTTCTTTGGTGCATATTGATGAAGCTGCCGCCTGCGCTACGCTGCCACGCCTGCGTCCCCGGGCGCTGCTTTTTTCGCCTTTCTGCCTGACACCGCCCACCTGCCATGCCACTGCCCACCCCTGCCATCGTTGCCCAAAGCGCCGTGCGGCGCCTGCCACGCAGCATCATGCTGCTGCTGTGCAGTGTTTATGTGCTGGCAGGTTTCATTGGCCGCAGCCCCTGGCGCGAGGCGGACATGCAGGCCTTCAGCCTGATGCGGGCCCTGGCTCTGGGGCAGACCAGTTGGCTGCACCCTCAGATCGGACCTTTGTCGCCCACCGAGCCGGGGCTGTTGCAATACTGGCTGGGCGCCTGGGCCATCCAGCTGTTGCCGGCCAGCTGGAGCAGCGACTGGGTGGTGCGCCTGCCCTTCATGGCGCTGCTGGCCCTGGCACTGGCCTGCACCTGGGGGGCGGTGCATGGCCTGGCACGGATGCCCGGCGCCCAGCCGGTGAGCTTTGCCTTCGGCGGCGAAGCGCATCCGCGTGATTACGCCTGCGCCCTGGCCGATGGTGCGGTGCTGGCCCTGTTGGCCTGCCTGGGGTTGGCCCAGATGGGACACGAGACAACCCACACCTTGGTACAGTTGAGCGCCACCTGCGCCGTGTTCTACGCGGCCAGCAACCTGTGGTGGCAGCCGCGCCGCGCCGCTGTGGCCGCTTTTCTGGGGCCGGTTGCCCTCGGGCTGGCCGGAGCGCCGGCGCTGGCCGTGGTTCTGGGGGGGCTGACGATCGCCTTGCTCTGTCTGGCCAGAACCCCCAGGCTGACGCACCGTTATAGCTGGCTGGCATGGTGGACGCTGGCCTTGTTCTGCACCGCCGGGCTGGCTGCCGCCCTGCAACTGTGGCATTGGGCACCGCCGCCCCAGCGCGACTGGGCCAGCATGGCACGGCTCCTGACCTGGTTCAGTTGGCCCGCCTGGCCGCTGGCGCTGTGGACGCTGTGGCGCTGGCGCCGCCAACTGGCCCAGCCGTGGCGGCAGCTGCACCTGAGCATTCCCCTGGGGTTGTGGTCAGTCACCCTGCTGGCGATGCTGCTCAATACCGAACGCGATGCCTCGCTGCTGCTGACCCTGCCGTCCATCGCGGCACTGGCCGCTTTCGCCCTGCCGACGCTGCGCCGTAGCCTGGGCGCCCTGATCGACTGGCTGACGCTGATTTTCTTCACCGTCTGTGCCTTGACGATCTGGATCGTCTGGCTCTCGGTGCAGACCGGCTTTCCGGCCAAGCCTGCGGCGAACGTGGCCCGCCTGTCCGACGGCTATTTGCCGCCATTCGAAGCCCTGCCCTTTGCCATTGCCCTGGCGGCCAGCGCGGCCTGGCTGCTGCTGGTGGCCTGGCGCACCCGCCGCCATCGGGCGGCCATCTGGAAAAGCCTGGCCCTGCCCGCTGGTGGAACGGTGCTGGGCTGGGTGCTGCTGATGACGCTGTGGCTGCCCATGCTGGACTATGGCCGCAGCTACGCCCCGCAAATCACCCGCTTGCAAACCGCCCTGCCGGCCCAGCCCGGTTGCGTGCAAACCTGGGGTCTGAACATTGCCCAGGTGGGCGCCTTGCGCTGGCACACCGACTGGAACGTCGTGCCCACCAGCAGCCCTGCACCCCAGTGCGCCTGGCTGATTACGGCCAGCCACACCGAATGGCAGGCCAACAGCAACGCCTACGCGGCGCAATGGCTGCCGGTGCGCAACGTGCTGCGCCCAACCAACCGGGACGACCAGTGGCTGGTGCTGCAACGGCGCAATCCCTGACCTTTTTTCTATGTCCGATATTTCCGTTATCGCCCGCCATGCCGTGACCGTGCTGGCGGGCCAGCTGGCCGTGATGGCCTTTGGCGTGACCGACACCATCGTCGCCGGGCGCTTTTCTGCCGATGCGCTGGCCGCCCTGTCC
>JAHRXD010000053.1 GCA_019104825.1 Comamonas sp. | reverse complement strand
ACAAGAAAACGCCCACCGACACCGGCAGCGACCGCGAGAACGCCAGCCGCACCGACAAGCGCCTGTCGTTCAAGCTGGGCCTGACGCCCAATGCCACCGACGAATACGCCCTGGGCTACGTGCGCCAAGAAGGCCGCAAGGGCAATCCGGTCTACACCGGCACTTCGGCGCAGAAGAATGCCGTGCGCTACTGGCGCTGGCCGTATTGGGACAAGGACAGCATCTACTTCCTGAGCAGCACGCGCATCGGCGAGAACACCGTCCTCAAAACGCGGCTGTACCACGACAGCTACAAGAACGGCCTGGACATGTATACCAACGCCAGTTACACGGCGCACGACCCGACCAGTGCCTACAAGGACACCAGCAAGGGCGGTGCCATCGAGTGGGCCAACTACAGCCTGGACCGGCACGAACTGCGCTTTGCCGCGCACTACAAGGTGGATGAGCATGACGACACGGGCAAGTACTACCGCGACGTCACCACCTCGCTGGTGGCCGAAGACCGCATCGCGCTGACCGACCGCTGGCACCTGACGGTGGGCATCAGCCGCGAGAAACGCGATGCCAAGGACGTTGCCGTGTGGCCCAGAGGCTCGACCAACGCCACCAACGGCCTGCTGCGGCTGGGTTATGCCCTCACGCCGCAGAACGAGGTGTACGCCGTGCTGTCGCACAAGACACGCTTTCCCACCATCAAGGACCGCTACTCGGCCCGCATGGGCCGGGCGCTGCCCAACCCCGACCTGCAACCCGAAACCGCCAACCACTTCGAGCTGGGCGTGACCGGCCAGCCCTGGGCCGGTGCCAAGGGCCAGGCCGCGCTGTTCCACAGCCGCGTGAACGACCAGATCCAGACCGTGGTCGTGCCTTCCACAGCGTGCGGCGGCACAGTGTGCGATCAGGCCCAGAACGTGGGCCGCACGCGCAACCTGGGGCTGGAGCTGTCGCTGGCGCAGCAGTTGTCCTCCCAGTGGAATGCCAGCGCCAGCTATACCTACCTGAACCGCACCAATCTCAGCAACCGCAGCGTGACGCTGGTCGATACGCCGCGCCACCGCCTGTTTGCCGCCGTCCAGTGGCAGGCCAATGCACAGTGGGCCGTCGATGCCACGCTGGAGGCAGAACAGGGCCGCCATGTGAATTTCGACGGTGCCTACCGCCAGTTGGGGGGCTTTGCCACCACCGGGGTCAAGGCGACCTACACGCCGGTGCGTGATGTGTCGCTGGAGTTGGGCGTGAACAACCTGGCCGACAAGTGGTACGAAATGGCCGACGGCTACCCCATGCCGGGGAGGTACTGGTATGTCAATGCCCGCTACCGCTTCTAGCCTGGCGGCCCTCGTCTACGCAGACGAGGCCACGCGCGGCGAGGCTGCCGACGCGCTGATCCGCACCGTGTGCCACGACCTGCAACAGCAGGGCTGGCGGCTGGGCGGACTGTGGCAGCAGCATGTGCCGGTAGCAGTGGGCCGCAAGCCGCCGATGCAGGTCATCGACCTGCGTACCGGCCAGGTATTCGGCATCTCGCAGGACTGCGGCGCATTGTCCCAGGGCTGCTGCCTCGACCCGGGCGGTGTTGCCCAGGCCAGCGTGGTGTTGCGCCGGGCGCTGGCTGACCGGGTCGATCTGGCCGTGGCCAACCGCTTCGGCGCACTGGAGGCCACAGGCCGTGGCCTGGCCGACGAGCTGGCCGCACTGGCCTGCGCCGGTATTCCGGTGCTGACCGTCATCGCCCGCCGGCATCTGGCCGCCTGGCGCGACTTCACCGGCGGCGCGGGGGCAGAACTGCCGCTGCACCTGCCCGCGCTGCATGCATGGTGCGCCCGCGCCCTGGCGCAGCAGGAGCCGGCATGATGCGCCGGCGCCTGTACCTGCAAGCCGCCCTGGCGCTGGGGGCATGGCCGCTGGGCCTGCGTGCCCAGGACGCAGAAAGCGTGGTCGTCGCCCAATTCGGCGGACGTTCGGGCACCTTGCCTGCGCCCGAGCGCGTGCGCAAGGTATTTGCAGCCGGCCCGCCTGCCGGTGTGCTGGTCGCGGCCCTGGCGCCGGACAAGCTGCTGGGCTGGCCCCTTACCCTGGGGGACGAAGCGCGGGCCTTCCTTGGCCCGCAACTGCGGGCGCTGCCGTATACGGGCCGCCTGTCCGGGCGCGGCAGCACGGTGCCGCTCGAATCACTGCTGCAACTGGCCCCCGACCTGGTGCTGGATGCAGGCACGGCCGATGCCACCTATGTTTCCGGCATGCGCCGCGTCAGCGAGCAGACGGGCCTGCCCACGCTGCTGATTCAGGGCCGCATTGCCGACCATGCCGCACAACTGCGCCAGGTGGGCCGCCTGCTGGGCGTGGCCGAACGCGGCGAGCAACTGGCACGGCAAGCCGATGCCGCCCTGGCGCTGGCCGCCCAGGTGCGTGCCAGCGTCCCGCTGCCGCAGCGCCCGCGCGTCTATTACGGGCGCGGTGCGGACGGGCTGGAAACCGGGCGGGCCGGTTCCATCAACCTGGAGCTGCTGGAGTTCTGCGCTGGCCGCAACGTGGCCGCCGAGATGGGCGAAGGCTCGCTCACGCGGGTGTCGCTGGAGCAATTGCTGCTGTGGAACCCCGAGGTCATCGTCACCCAGGATGCCGACTTTGCCCGCCGTGTGCTGGCCGACCCGCTGTGGCGCAGCATTGCCGCCGTGCGTACCGGGCGCGTGCATTGCGCCCCCGCCCTGCCCTTCGGCTGGCTGGACGGGCCACCCGGCGTCAATCGCCTGATCGGCGTGCGCTGGCTGCTGGAACGCCTGCACCCCGGCCACCCGGCGTTGCAGGCGCTGGAACCTTTGCCCGAAGCGGTGCGGCACTTCTACCAGGGGTTCTACGGTGCCGCCCTGTCGCCGCAGGCGGTGCGAAAGCTGCTGGATGGAATATAAGGAAAATCGGGCTGAATCCCTTGCCATGCAAGCGCAAGAAGCTTCTTTTTCAGTAGCAATACCACTGCGCTGGCTACTGGCCGTTGCGCTGCTCGTGGCCGTGGTGCTGGCGGCTTTCGCTTCGGGCAAATTCCCGGTGGCCCCGTCCGACCTGTGGCACGCCGTGGCGTCACGCCTGCTGGGGGGGGATTCGGGCCTGCCCGCCGCCGTGGAAACGGTGGTGTGGCACATCCGCCTGCCGCGTGTGGCCGCGGCCCTGCTGGTCGGGGCGGCCCTGGCTGCGGCGGGGGCGACCTACCAGGGCATGTTCCGCAACCCGCTGGTCTCGCCGGACATTCTGGGCGTCTCTGCCGGTGCCGGGCTGGGCGCGGTGGCGGCCATCTACCTGGGCCTGCCGATTGCCGTCGTGCAGGTGCTGGCCTTTGTCGGCGGGCTGCTGGCCGTTGGCGTGGTGCTGGCAGTCGCAGGGCTGGTGCAGCGGCACGACCCGGTGCTGGTACTGGTGCTGGCCGGTGTTGCCGTGGGCGCACTGCTGGGGGCGGGTATCTCGCTGGTCAAGATTCTGGCCGACCCGATGGCGCAACTGCCCACCATCACCTTCTGGCTGCTGGGCGGCCTGAATGCCGTCACCACTGCCGACCTGCTGGCAACCGCCCCCGCGCTGCTCATGGGGCTGGTGCCGATGGCATTGCTGCGCTGGCGCATCAACCTGCTGGCCCTGCCGGACGAGGAAGCGCTGGCGTTGGGCGTGTCCGTCGCCCGCCTGCGCCTGGTGCTGGTGGCCGGGGCCACGCTGGCTACAGCGGCAGCCGTGTCGCTGACCGGCATCATCGGCTGGGTGGGGCTGGTGGTGCCGCACGTGGCCCGGCTGCTGGTGGGGCCGGAATTTTCACGGCTGCTGCCCGCCTCGCTGCTGCTGGGCGGGGGCTTTCTGGTGGCAACCGACACCCTGGCCCGCACCATCGCGGGCATCGAGGTGCCGCTGGGCATACTGACGGCGCTGGTGGGCGCACCGTTCTTCCTGTTCCTGCTGGCCCGCACCGGGAGGTCGGCATGACGGCCCCCGCCGTACTCCAGGCGCAGCAACTCGCCATCGGCCACGGCCAACGCCGCGTGGCCCAGGGGCTGGACTTTGCCCTGGCGCCCGGCGAAGTGCTGTGCCTGCTGGGCGCCAACGGCAGCGGCAAGACCACCCTGCTGCGCACGCTGCTGGGCCTGCTGCCGCCGCTGGCGGGCACGGTGCGCTGCGGCGGGCAGGATGTGGCTGCATGGCAGCGTGCGGCCTTTGCCCGCCACGTGGGCTATGTGCCGCAGGCGCACGCCGGCCTGTTCCCCTTCACCGTGCAGGACGTGGTGCTGATGGGCCGCGCTGCCCGCGTGGGGCGCTTTGCCGCCCCGGGCGCGGCAGACCGACAGGTCGCACGCCGCTGCCTGGAGATGCTGGGCATTGCCCACCTGCACGCCAGCGTCTACACCGCCATCAGCGGCGGCGAGCGGCAACTGGCGCTGATTGCCCGCGCCCTGGCGCAGGAGCCGGCGCTGCTGGTGATGGACGAACCCACGGCCAGCCTGGACTTCGGCAACCAGATTCGCG
Source organism: Comamonas sp. (assembly GCA_019104825.1). Classification (GTDB taxonomy): domain Bacteria; phylum Pseudomonadota; class Gammaproteobacteria; order Burkholderiales; family Burkholderiaceae_C; genus Comamonas; species Comamonas nitrativorans. Next base: position 7,609 of record JAHRXD010000053.1, on the reverse strand, counting down.
TGCTGGAACACATCGAACGCCTGCGCTCAGGCGGCATGGCCGTCCTCATGACCACGCACCAGCCCGAACACGCACTGCGCATTGCCGACCGCATCGCGTTGCTGGGCGGCGGACGGCTCATGGCCATCGGCACGCCGCAAACCACCGCGACGCCTGCGGCGCTGGCCGCGCTCTATGGCGTGAGTGAAGCGGCCGTGGCCGCGTCCCTCTCCCCTTTCTTGAACCGGATGACTGCATGACCATCGAAGCCATCGACTTTGGCCGCCTGTACCGCGACCACCTGGCCATCGCCGCGCCCACGCGCAAGACGGCCAGCGCCTGGGATTCCCGCGCTGCCGGCATGGCCGCCAAGGCGCCCCACAGCCGCTATACGCAGGAATTTGTCGCCCGCATGGACCTCACCGGGGCCGCATCGCTGCTCGACATCGGCTGCGGCCCCGGCACCATTGCGCTGGCCGTGGCGCCCCGGCTACGGCATGTGGTGGGGCTGGACTACAGCCCCGCCATGCTCGACGCCCTGCGCACCCGGGCTGCCGCGCAAGGCCTCAACTACGTCCAGGCGCTGCACCGCGCCTGGGAAGACGACTGGAGCGACGTGCCCGTGTGCGACATTGCCGTCGCCTCGCGGGCCACCCTGGTGGACGACATCGCCGCCGCCCTGGCCAAGATCGACGCCCATGCGCGGCGGCGCGTCTATCTCACGCATCCCGCAAGCGGGCACTTCACCGACCCGGCCATCCAGCGCGTGATCGGCCGCAACGTGCCCACCGTGCCGGACTACATCTACCTCGTGAACATCCTGCACCGCATGGGCATCCATCCCTGCCTGTCCTACCTCACGCAGGAAAGCCGCCTGACGGATGCGCCGGATTTCGACGACTACGCCCGCCGCGTGGCCTGGTCGATGGGCGGGCTGGACGAGGCAGAAACTGCCCGCCTGCATGCCTGGTACGACCGCGCCACCCCCGCCCAGCGCACCGGCCAGCCCATGCGCTGGGCCTTCATCTCCTGGGAGAAATCGCCATGCTGAATCCCGTAGCCCCCCACAGCCTGCTGGCCGAGCTGCACGCCGACGTGCGCGACACCCTGGGCGCACGGGCCCTGGACCGCCTGCGCATCCAGCGGGCCGTGCTGGGCATTTTCTTTACCGGCGTGCAGCTCGACAACGGCGTGGGCGGCCTGTGTGCCACCCCCATCAAGGGCGTGCCCGAGGCCGTCTGCTGCCCCAGCTCCGCCCTGGCCATGCCCGTGCCAGGCCGTATCGCCGGGCGCAGCGCCGCCGAGGTGCTGCAAGACCTGTACCGCCCGCAGGACCTGCGCCGGGCACTGGCCATTGCCACGCTCAACGCCCTGGCCGAAACCCTGTGGCAGCACGACGGCCCGCCCCCCGGCGCCCGCGTGGTGGAAGGCGACGCCTTCGATGCCCTGGCGATTGCCCCCGGCCAGCGCGTGGCCCTGGTCGGCGCCTTTCCGCCCTATCTGCGGGCGCTGCGGCGCAGCCACCAGCCTTTTCATGTGCTGGAACTCGACCCGACCACGCTCAAGCCCGAAGAACTGCCGTTCTACGCACCCGCCGACCGTGCCCCCGAAATCGTCGCCCAGGCCGACGTACTCATCACCACCGGCACCACGCTCGTCAACGGCACGCTGGACGACCTGCTGAGCCACCTGCGCCCCGGTGCCCAGGCCGCCGTGGTCGGCCCCACGGCCACGCTGCGTGCCGCACCCTTTGCCCGCCGGGGCGCCACCGTGGTCGGCGGCACGCGCGTGCTGGCCGCTGCCGAGCTGCTCGACCTGCTGGCCGAGGGCGGCTCGGGCTACCACTTCTTCGGCAAATCGGTCGAACGCATCTGCCTGTGCCTGTGAAAAAGTCGAATGCCATGAACTCCGTATTTTTCGACCACGCAACCATCGACGCCTGGATTGCCGAAGATGCGCCGCTCGTCGATCTGACCACCCACCTGCTTGCCGTCGGCGGCCAGCAGGCACGCATGTGCCTGAGCATCCGCAGCGCCTCGGTAGCGGCCTGCACCGAGGAAGCCGCCCGCATCGTGCAGCACTGCGGCGGGCAGGTGGAACACTGGCTGGCCAGCGGTACGCCCGTGGCTGCGGACGACGTGCTGCTGGCCGCCACCGGCCATGCCGCCGACCTGTTGCGGGCCTGGAAGGTGGCGCAGAACCTGCTGGAGTACGCCTGCGGCGTGGCCGGTGCCACCGCCCGCATGGTGCAAGCCGTGCAGGCCGCCGCCCCCGGCGTGGCCGTACTCACCACGCGCAAGCACGCACCGGGGCTGCGCCGCATTGCCCTCAAGGCCACCCTGAGCGGCGGCGCCTTCCCGCATCGCCTGGGCGTGGGCGAGACGGTACTGGTCTTTCCCCAGCACCGGGCACTGCTTGGCGGCTGGGACGCCCTGGCCGAACGGCTGGCAGCCGTGGCGCACGCGCTGGCCGAGAAAAAATGCGTGATCGAGGCCCACTCGCTCGACGAGGCGCTGCACGCTGCCGCTGCCGGGGCCGACGTGGTGCAGTTCGACAAGGCCACGCCCGAGGCGCTGCGGGCCTGGTGCCCGCCGCTGCGCCAGCGCCATCCGCACCTGCGCCTGCTGGCAGCCGGTGGCATCCACCTGGGCAACGCGGCGGATTACGCCACCAGCGGCGTCGATGCCCTGGTCACCAGCAGCCTGCACCACGCCCCGCCCGCAGATGTCGGGGTGCGCGTGGCACCGCTGTAGCCTGATCCGCCCCCTGCCCCTTTCTATACTCGGCGCACAGGATTTTTGCCACCGCCAACCTTCAACGAAAGGGCAAACATGGCCACAACAGCCAAGCAGGACAACAGCAGCGGACGCATCGAATTGCGCGGCTCGGTATGGATGACCGTCGACGGCCGCAGCCTGGGCGGCCCGGGCCGGGTCGAGCTGCTGACGCTGATTGCCACCCATGGCTCCATCACCCGGGCGGCCAAGGCCATGGGCATGAGCTACAAGGCCGCGTGGGACGCCATCGACGCCATGAACCAGCTTGCAGGCGAGCCGCTGGTGGAGCGGCTCGTCGGTGGCAAGGGCGGCGGCGGCACCAGGCTGACCGAACGGGGCCTGCGGCTGGTGCGCAGTTTTGGCGTCATCGAGCGGGCGCACCGCCATTTTGTCGATCAGCTCAGTGAACAGGCGCAGGGCGTGGCCGACGATTTGCTGCTGATCCGGCGCATGGGGGTACGCACCAGCGCCCGCAATCAATTCTTCGGCACGGTGTCCCGCGTGACCCCCGGGACCGTGAACGACGAGATCGTGCTGGACGTGCCCGGCATGGGTCAGCCGTTGACCGCCATCGTCACGCACGGCAGCGCGGTGGATTTGGGTCTGGTGCCGGGCAGCGAGGCGTTCGCACTGGTCAAGGCCACGTCGGTGATCGTGGTGACGGACGCGGACAGCACCAGATTCTCGGCCCGCAACTGCCTGCAAGGCACCGTCTCGCGCGTACAGCAAGGGGCCGTGAACAGCGAGGTGGCGCTTGCCCTGCCGGGCGGCGGCGCCGTGGCCGCCATCGTCACCAACGCAAGCTGCGCCGAACTGGGCCTGGCGCCGGGCGTGGCGGTATCGGCGCTGTTCAAGGCCTCCAGCGTGATCGTCGGCGTGCCGGTCTGAGCTGATTCCAGAAAGGCTTGGCAGCGGGATTCGTGCGAAGCCTTCCTGACCGGAAATTCTTCTTAAAAGATAGCTGTTTCCGCTGATAAACAAACAATTTTTTGATGGATAGTTGCTGAAATTGTTTATTTATCAGCGAAAACAGCTCTTTTGTAAGTAGCAAAAACTGTCATCCCCAGCCGATTTGATTGAAATTTTAGATTGAGAATGATTCTCATAAATTTTTATACGCTTTACACTACCGGGGCTTGGCCTGCGCATTGCTTGCGGCCAGAAAATGAAAGCCGTTGATGATCCCCATGAGTAGAAAGGCGCTGCAGCACGCGCTCTCGACCTCGCAGATATTTTCCAAGGCCGACCCGGCGATGCTGGCCGGTCTGGTGCAGTATGCGCAGCCGGTGCGGCTGTCGGCCCAGCAGCACCTGTTCATCGCGGGGGACGAGGCGCTGCACTTCTACTGGATCGAAACCGGGGGCATCACCCTCTACAGCCCCAGCCTGACGGGGGAGGAAAAAACCTTCCGCCTGCTGGGCGCAGGCGCCCTGGTGGCCGAAACCATGATGTACGCCCAGCCCTGCTGCTACCCGCTTTCGGCCTATGCCAATACAGACAGCCAGCTTTATCGGATGCCGCGCGAACCGCTGCTGGCCTTCACGCGCCAGTCGGCGGAATTTGCCTTCTCCCTGGTCGAGATTCTGGCCAGCCGCATCACCCAGGCCATCCACCGCATCGACCTGCTGACCATCAACAATTCGCTGCAACGCCTGGTCAGCTACCTGCTGGACATGCACGCCCAGCAAGGCACGGCCTGGCTGCAACTGCCCGCCAGCAGCCAGGTCATTGCCCGCCAGCTCAACATCACGCCGGAAACCTTCTCGCGCCACCTCTCGCAGCTCAAGCGCCAGGGGCTGGTGGGCCGGGGCCGCAACAAGGAACTGGTGCTGCTGGACATCGCCGGCCTGTGCCACGAAGCCGGCCTGCCCCCGCCCAGCCCCAAAGACCTGCGCCGCCCCATGACCCACCTGGGGGGCAGCATGTTCGAATGCTGCAATCTGCTGTAGCCAGAGCCTGAACCCTCAGTGGTGATGACTGGGGGAGGACGGCTGTGCCAGCGCCTGCACCTGCTCCAAAGGCTCGGCGCAGCCGGACTGGCCATCGTCGCGCGGGGTGGATAGCAGGGGGGCGTTGCGCCACAGGTAGGCGGCAAAGCCCGCCACCCAAAGCAGGCCCGCCGCCAGCGTCAGCCCCAGCGCCCACGGCGCCAGGCTGAAATGCCCGGCCAGAAAACGCAGCAGCGCCGATGCCACCAGGGCCAGCGCCGTGGCCGGCACCCAGCGGCTGGTATCCAGCCATTGCCCCGCGTGGATGCGGCCTGCCACATTCATCACAGCGAAGATGGACAGGCCCATGGCCCCCACCATCAGCAAGTGCCGCCCTGCCGAGGGCAGCCAGGGCGCCCCCAGCATGGACAGGCCGATGGCCGCATAGCCCAAGGCCACCAGCCAGTAGCTGGTATACAGAATCAGCGCCCAGCGGTAGAGCAGCGGGCGGCCAATGTGCCAGTCGTTGAGCAGGTTGAACATGGCCGCCGCTGCCGCCAACGTCAGCCACGCCGTGACCAGATCGCTGCCCTTGAAAAACTCCACCGCGCTGCACAGGCAGATGCAGAAAGTGGCCAGATTGCGCCGGGGTGGCCGCGCCAGGTAGCCCACCGTCCCGTGTTCGGCCAGGTCGGGCTTGCCCAGCTCCACCAGGCGATTGACCACGTTCATGGAAATGCGGCTGCCCGCCAGGATGATCAGCACCATCATCAGCCCCACCGCCAGCCGCACCCAGGCCAGCGGATCGCTCCAGTGCCACAGCAAAGCAGCAAAAAACCCCGACTGCACCAGCAGCAGCGCCAGCAACGCCCAGGCAAAGCTCAGGTGGCCCCGGGCCTGCGCATCGTGGTTCAGCGCCGGCAGCAGCAGCGCCAGCAGCCCGGTGGTAAACAGCAGGTGCGGCAGCGCCACGGCCAGCACGTCCAGCGGCGCAGGCAGCCATGCGGCAATGCCCCAGGCCAGCCGGCCCAGCAGCCACAGCAGCGCCAGCCCCACCAGCCGCCCGGACGGCGGCGGCGCAGTGCCGGTAAATTCCGGAATGGCAGTCAGCAAGAACCCCGCCACGGCGGCGCTGCCAAAGCCCACCACCAGCTCGTAGCCGTGCCACAGCGCCACGCCGCCGGGCGGTGCCCAGTCCAGCGGCCACGGTCCGCCCAGCATCAGCAGCCAGGCGGCCATCACGGCGCAGGCCATGGCACTGCCCGCCAGGAAAAAAGGCCGGAAACCGCACATGAACAGCGGCCATTCAGCTATTTTTTTCATACGGCGCACCCTCCCCGGTGCGGCGTCGCATCCTGCGCACAACAAGGCGTTGCGCTGGCGACTGTTTCCATGTCCATATCCATGTCCGTTGTTTGTGCTTCCTCGTACGCCCCATCCGCCGGTGCGGGCGAGACGGGTGCCAAAGGCGGCAGGCCGAAGCTCTCGCGCACGTCCGGCATCTGTACCAGACGGGCCGTGCGCTCGTAAATCCAGGCTTCGCTGCGCTGCTCCTGCGCCAGCGGCACCATGAAGGAGCGCAGCACCCGCCCCGGCTGCGGGGCCATGACGACGATGCGGTCGGCCAGCCGCACCGCTTCCATCAGGTCATGGGTAATCATCAGCACCGCCGTGCCGCGCAGGGCCACCTGCTCGCGCAGCAGGCCGTACAGCTCGTGCTTCAGGCCCACGTCCAGCGCAGAAAACGGCTCGTCCATCAGCAGCAAATCCGGCTGCGTCACCAGGGCGCGGGCCAGGGCCACGCGGCTTTGCATCCCGCCGGAAAGCGCGTGCGGATACTTGCCCAGGTCGCCCTCGGCCAGCCCCAGGCGCAGCGCCAGTTGCGCAGCCTGGGCGCGGCGCCGGTGCCCGGGCACGCCCAGCGCCTTCAGGCCCAGGGCGACATTGCCCAGCGCATCCTTCCAGGGCATCAGGCGCGGTTGCTGGAAGATGCAGCCCAGCCCCCGAAAGCTCGACTGCACCTGCCCCTGCGTGGGCGTGAGCAGCCCGGCAATGATGTGCAGCAGCGTGCTTTTGCCGCAGCCCGAGGGGCCGACCAGCGCCAGCGTCTCGCCCGCATACAAGTCCAGATTCACGTCCCGCAGCACATCCTCCAGGGCGTAGCGGTGCGTCAAATGCCTTATCTCCAGTTGCATGGCATGGCCTCCCGCGTTACTGCCGCCAGCGCTCGGCCAGCCGCTTGAACGGCTCCAGCACCAGGTATTCCGCGGCCAGCAGCAGCACCAGCACGGCCAGAATCCAGGCCAGCGAGGCCGCGCTGTCCAGTTGCGCCCGCGTGATCGCCAGCTCTGCGCCCACGCCGTCCGTGGTGGCCAGCAGCTCGGCCATCACCACCACCTTCCAGGCACTGCCCAGCGCCGTGATCCAGGCCGGGAACAGCCACGACAGCATGTGCGGCAGGTACACATCGGTCAGACGCATCCACCAGGGCAGGCGCAGCACATGGGCCACATCGCGCAACTGGTCGTCCAGCGTGCGGGCGCCCTGCATGGCCGCCGCAAACACCAGCGGCAGGCAGGCGATGAACACGGTGAACACCGGCGTGGCATCGCCCATGCCGAACCACAGCATGGCCAGCACCAGCCAGGCAATCGGCGGCATCCCCAGCAGCAGCGTCACCAAAGGCCGCGCCGCCATGGCTGCCGTCATCGAGCGGCCCGCCACCATGCCCAGCACACTGCCCGCCAGCACAGCCGCAGCCAGCCCGTAGAAGGCCCGCCGCGCGGAGATATGCAGCGGCCCGCCCGCCAGCCCCTCGCGCAGCATCTGCACCAGTTGCAGCATCGTCGCGTGCGGGCCGGGCAACAGCAGCTCGCCGTAGTGCTGCGCCCCCCACTCCCACAGGCCGCAAAACAGCAGCAGGCT
>JAHRXD010000283.1 GCA_019104825.1 Comamonas sp. | reverse complement strand
GGCCTGGACCGCAGCAAGGAATACAAGCAGAACATGGAGATGGCCCGCCAGACCATCCTGATCCGCGAACTGTTCCTGGACTTCGAAAAATCCAATCCGGTGACCGATGCCGACATCCAGGCCGAGTACGACAAGTTCGTCGCCGGCAACAGCGGCAAGGAATACCGCGCCAGCCACATCCTGGTGGAAACCGAGGACGAGGCCAAGGCCCTGATTGCCGACATCAAGGCCGGCAAGAAGAAGTTTGCCGATGCCGCCAAAAAGGCTTCCAAAGACCCAGGCTCGGGCGCCCAGGGCGGTGACCTGGGCTGGGCCGATCCGAGCAGCTTCGTCCCCGAGTTTTCAGAGGCCATGACCCACCTGAACAAGGGGGCCATGACCGACACCCCCGTCAAGACCCAGTTCGGCTGGCACATCATTCGCGTCGAGGAAACCCGTGACGCCAAAGTACCGGCACTGGAGGACGTCAAGCCCCAGATCAAGCAAGAGCTGGAACAGCAAAAGATGGGCAAATTCCAGGAAGAACTGCGCGGCAAGGCCAAGGTCGAATAAGCCGCAACGGCTCTGAAAGTTATCTAAAAAAATAGCTGCTACCGCAGACCAGGCAAAGATTTCAAAGTAGAAATATCTTGAAATCAAGCATGTAAAGGCGGTAGCAGCTATTGTTTTTTACAGATTAACCGCTTACTTTTCGATGCTCGTCTCCACCACCATATCCAGAACGTAGACGTAGCGCGAAGCATCCGCAGGCGGATGGGGATTGGTAAAGCGTTTCAGGCGCACGATGTTGCGCACCCCGGGGCGATGTTCGAAGCCTTCGATCGCGCCGTAGAAGTTCTCCCATTCCCCCACGCTCTTTTTCAGGCCCTGGGCGTCGTACGTCACGCTGCGCACCTGCAGGCATTGGGCGTTGGGCATCAGCGGGTGGGAGCAAGCCTGTGGCTGCGGCGCGATTTCCAGAAACACCCGCTCGGGCGTGCCGTAAAGGGTTTCCGGCTTCACCAGCCCTTGCAGCCGCCAGCGCTGGCCATCGGCAAAGCCGATTTCCAGCTCCGGCGCTGCGGCCTTGTCCTGCAGCTGCCATGTCTGCGCCTGGGGCAGCAAAATGCCCACCTGGCGTTCCGCAGCCATCAGTTGGTCATCCGAACAGGCCATCATGGTGGACGCCAGGCGTCCAATCTCCAGGGCCTGCCCCTGGGCGGTGTAATGCCCGCGCATGCTGTTGCACAAGCCCTTCACCAACAGCCCTTGCCCGTCCACGAAGTTCAATTGCACTTTCAACGCTGCTGCCGGCGGCAGCGGTTTGGCGCCGCCTTCCACCTGGGTAAGCGTCCAGACATGGGTTTGCAAGTTAGCGGCCATCTGCGCCTGTCCCTTGTCGTTGTTTGCCGTGTTTTCGACCGGTGTCGTACACGCCGCCAGGCCCAGCAGGGCCGTGGCAAGCGCTGTTTTTGCCATCCATTTCACAGGTATTCATCCTTTCTGGTTTCCAGGCGTATCACCAGCCTGCCGGAAATACCGGCCCCTGCTCCAACGCCTCACTCGTGCCAGTGTTCCGCCACCCAGGCCGCTGGCCGAATGAAGCGAAAACGCCGATTGCGCCGCCCCGCCAAGGCATCGGGGGGATTGCATTCCCCGTGGAAAATCACAATCCGCGCATCCTGCGGGACAAAGGGCGGGCGCCAATAGTTGCTCGGCCAGGCAGGGATGCAGTGGTACTTGAAGCTCGGGCACCAGGCCGCGGGCCAGTATTGCAGCTTCCCCTGCTTGTGCAGCACGTCGGAGAGGTAGGCCTGCTCGTTGCGGAACTGCTTGCGCACCGCCTCGAAATGCCCACGGAAATACGTGAGGACATCCGGGTGGGCGCCCAGCTCGAAACGGTAGACCGACGAGTTTCCAGTGACACGCCAGGGCCGTTTGTGGTCATGAATGATGAGAAATTCCCCCGGATGGGTAAAAAAATCATCCAACGGGCCGGTGACGACCACATCCACGTCCAGAAACAGGGCCGTCCCGCGCAAGCCATGCAGGTCGGCACTGAACGTCGTCAGCTTGGTCCAGCCCCGTTCCGGAATGCCCTGGGGCAGTGCCAGCGAGGGGATGGGCAGGCACTGCACTTCAGCGCGAATCCCCGTGGCATCGTCCGTCAGGCAAACGAAATTGAAATCCCCCTGCAAGTGGCGCCGCACCATCGCATACAGGCGATTGACGTATTCCGGGCCGTACTTGGTGCCCCACTTCATGCACAGAACATGGCGCTGGCTGTGCTGCGCTGCCGCTGTCGTATCCATGCCTGGGCTATGCGCCTTTTTTCAAGGATTTGGGCGAGGACTTCTTGGCCCGCTTGATCGAGCCGCCCGCCGTCAGGCGCTGGTTGCCCAGCACCCGCACCTGTTTGACCGTGGGCTTGGTGCCGGGACGGCCAAATTTCAGCAGCTTCACATCCCGGGGGCCGGCCTTGCGGTCCTCCTCCAGCGCCTTGGCCTTTTCCGGCAGCGGGCGCCACAGTACCAGCAGCTTGCCAATGTGCTGGATGGGCGCGGCGCCCAGTTCCTCGCACAACACCTGGTACATGGTTTCACGTTGAGCGCGGTCATCGCCGAAGACACGCACTTTGATCAGGCCGTGGGCGTTCAAGGCCGCATCGATTTCTTTTTGTACGCCAGGCGTCAGGCCATCGGCGCCGATCAGCACCACAGGGCTTAAATGGTGGGCATTGGCGCGGTGTTCCCGGCGCTGGGCGGGGGTCAATTGAATTTGAGACATCCCCGTATTATCAAGTCTGCAAAAATTTTGCGATGAAGTTTCAAACCAAAAGCAAGAAAGTCAACAAGACATGGCTGCACCAGCACATCAACGACCCCTATGTGCAGGCAGCACAAAAGGATGGCTACCGCGCCCGGGCGGCGTACAAGCTCAAGGAAATTGACGAGGCCTTCCACCTCATCCAGCCAGGCCAGGTGGTCGTGGACCTGGGCTGCACCCCCGGCGCCTGGAGCCAATACCTGCGCCGCCGCATGGCCCCGCAGGGGGCGGCTGCCGGGCAGCTCGACGGCACCATCATTGCCCTGGACCTGCTGCCGATGGAGCCGATCGAGGGTGTGCACTACATCCAGGGGGACTTCCGCGAGAATGCCGTGCTGCAACAGCTCGAAGCCGTGCTGCAGGGGCGTGCCGTGGACGTGGTCGTCTCCGACATGGCGCCCAACCTCAGCGGGCACAGCAGCACCGATGCAGCCCGTGTGAGCCATCTGATCGAGCTGGCGGTCGATTTCGCCAGCCGGCATCTACGGCCCCAGGGCGCCCTGGTGGCCAAAGTCTTTCATGGCCCGGGCTACGATGCCCTGGTGGCGCTTTTCCGCGACCACTTCGTCCATGTCAAGCCCCTGAAGCCGCAATCGTCCCGCCAGAAATCCACGGAAACTTTTCTGGTTGGCCGCACCCTCAAAGGGCAATCCGAGTAATTAGGCGTGGGCAATCGCCATCATCGAGACAAGCTTCTGACCGACTTGCTTGAAAGGCCTAAAATCGGCCCTACCTGCATCGCAGCGCTTTTGTTTTCCTTCCCTTATTTCTGGAGCCCCGCTTGAACAATCAGTGGTTTTCAAAAATTGCCGTCTGGCTGATCGTGGCTATGGTGCTGTTCACCGTATTCAAGCAATTTGATACGCGCAGCACCGTTGGAACCGGTTATGTCGGCTACTCCGACTTCCTCAACGAAGTCCACAACAACCGCATCAAAAGCGCCACCATCCAGGAAAGTCCCGGGGGCACGGAGATCGTTGCGTTCACCACCGATGACCGGCGCATCCGCACCACGGCCACCTATCTCGACCGTGGACTGGTGGGCGACCTGATCAACAACAACGTCAAATTCGACGTCAAGCCGCGCGAGGAAGGCTCCTTCCTGCTCAGCCTGCTCATCAGCTGGGGGCCGATGCTGCTGCTGATCGGCGTGTGGGTCTACTTCATGCGCCAGATGCAGGGCGGCGGCAAGGGCGGTGCCTTCAGCTTCGGCAAGAGCAAGGCGCGGATGCTCGATGAAAACAACAACACCGTCACCTTTGCCGACGTGGCCGGCTGCGATGAAGCCAAGGAAGAAGTCAAGGAAGTGGTGGATTTCCTGAAAGACCCCAGCAAGTTCCACAAGCTCGGCGGCCGTATCCCGCGCGGCCTGCTGCTGGTCGGCCCGCCCGGCACGGGGAAGACCCTGCTGGCCAAGTCCATTGCCGGCGAGGCAAAAGTGCCGTTCTTCAGCATTTCCGGCTCCGACTTCGTGGAAATGTTCGTCGGCGTGGGCGCAGCCCGCGTGCGCGACATGTTCGAGAACGCCAAGAAGAACGCTCCCTGCATCATCTTCATCGACGAAATCGACGCCGTAGGCCGCCAACGCGGCGCGGGTCTGGGCGGCGGCAACGACGAACGCGAACAGACGCTGAACCAGATGCTGGTGGAAATGGACGGCTTTGAAACCAACCAGGGCGTGATCGTGGTGGCGGCCACCAACCGCCCGGACATTCTGGACGCGGCCCTGCTGCGCCCAGGCCGTTTTGACCGTCAGGTGTACGTCACCCTGCCGGACATCCGGGGCCGCGAGCAGATTCTGGGCGTGCACATGCGCAAGATTCCGGTCAGCCAGGATGTGAATCCTTCCATCATCGCCCGGGGCACCCCCGGCATGAGCGGTGCCGATCTGGCCAACCTGTGCAATGAAGCCGCCCTGATGGCCGCCCGCCGCAGCGCCCGCATGGTGGAGATGGAGGATTTTGAAAAGGCCAAGGACAAGATCATCATGGGCCCCGAGCGCAAGAGCATGGTCATGCCCGAGGAAGAGCGCCGCAACACCGCCTACCACGAAGCCGGCCATGCGCTGATTGGCCGCCTGCTGCCCAAATGCGACCCGGTACACAAGGTCACCATCATTCCCCGGGGCC
>JAHRXD010000250.1 GCA_019104825.1 Comamonas sp. | reverse complement strand
GAACACCGCATCGTGCCCCTGCCACAGCCCGGCGTCGCTGTTCTTGGGGATGCGGTGCAGGAACCGGGCCTGCACCTGCACGCCATAGGGTGCGGCAATCTCGGCCAGTTGGCGGAACTTGCCTGCCGGGACGTTGCCGGTGGCGATGAACAGCACCGACAGCGGCGGCTGCTGCGACTGCGGGGCAGGCGCTGGCGACGCACCGGGCTGCTGCGCCCAGGCCGCGCCGCAGCCCAGCGCCAGCAGCCAGAAACACCAGAATTGGATAATTTTTTTCATCACAGCCAGACCAACACCGTATTGATAGTTACCGATAGCTGGTTCCGCAGACAAATAAAGGATTTCAGATAGTTTCCTATCTGAAATCCATATTTAACAAGCGCAAGAAGCTATTGTTTTCAGATTAGAAATCCATCCGCGCATTGACGAAGAAGCGCCGCCCCTGCTCAGCCCAGCCGAAGTTGGGCGACTCCTCCTGCATCCGCACATTGCCCAGGTTCTGGATGCCGGTACTTACATGCAACTGGCGCTCGCCGCCCAGCTTCCAGGCGCGGCCCACGCTGGCGTTCCACAGCGTGTAGGCGGGCAGATCGCCGCCAGCGCTTTGCTGCTTGCCGGTGTATTCCGCACCCAGCTGGGTGCGCCATTGCTGTACCTGCCAGACCAGGTTGGAGTTCCACGCCACACGCGGGCGGTCGTCCAACTGCTTGCCCGTGGTCTTGTCGCGGGTGTGCAGCCAGGTGGCGTCGTTGTTCCATTGCAGGCGTGGGGCGATGTCCCAGGTGAAACCGGCTTCCAGCCCCTGGATGCGGGCCGCGTCCACGTTGTCGTACTGGTAGATGCTGCGTGGGCCGACCTTCTGGAGCAGACGGTAGGTAATGAGTTGCTTGACTTCGGTATGGAACACCGTGGCCCGCAGCGCCAGTTGCGGCGCGGCCTGCCAGTTCGCGCCCAGTTCAAAGGCGTTGGAGGTTTCCGGCTGGATATTGCCGTTGCCCAGGAAGGAGTGTGGCCCCTCGGCTCCGACGTAGTTGGGCGAAATCTGCTTGAGCGTGGGCGCCTTGAAGGCATGGCCGTAGCCGCCCTTGACGACCAGGGCGGGGCTGGCTTCCCAGACCAGATAGGCACGCGGGCTGACTTCGGAACCAAAGATTTCATGGTGGTCGCCGCGCAGGCCCAGCGTGGCCATCAGGTTCTGGCCCAGGGCGAACTCGTCCTGCACGAACAGCGCCTTGTGCGTGGCCTCGTCCTGACCATTTTTCAGCCCGGCATTGACCAGTTCTTCCTTGCGCCACTCGCCGCCCACGGTGATCTGGTGGCTGCCCCAGCGCGTGGTGGCATGGCCGTCGATCACGCTGTCGCGCATGTCCTGCGGGCGCGTGGGATTGACGCCGTTGTTGCGGAAGTTGCGGATGCTGATGTCGCTGCGGTAGGCCCGCAACTGGCTGCGCCAGTCGTTGCCCCAGTCGGCAGACCAGCTCACGTGCTTTTGCTTGCGATCCAGCTCGTAACGGTTGTGGTAGTACGCGGGGGTGCGGTTGATGTCGTCGGAATCGCGTTTTTCCATACCGTCCTGCACGCCGAACTCCACTTCATGCCCGGCCACAGGCTGCCAGCTGGCGGTCAGGCCCAGGCTGCGCGTGCGGCTGCCCTCGATTTCGGACTGGGCACGGTCTTCCGCCAGCACGGTGCTGCCCTGGTAGGACTTTTCCGCGTTGATGGCCAGATTGAATTTCTCGCCCAGCGGGCCGGCGGCATAGACCGAGGTGCGCAAGGCGTCCGCCGCCGTGTCCGAATCCAGCCCGGTGGCGCCGGACAGGCCGATGGAGGCCATCCAGCGGTCCTTGGGCTTTTTCGTGATCAGGTTGATGACCCCGCCCAGCGCCTCGGAGCCGTACAGCGCCGACAGCGGGCCGCGGATGATCTCCACCCGCTCCACCGCCGCCATGGGCAGCCAGCCGTACTGGTAGTCGGAGTGGCCGATCACGTCGTCGCTGGCGCTGATGCGCCGCCCGTCGATCAGCGTCAGCGTGTGCTTGCCTTCCATGCCGCGCAGCGCCAGCGTCTTGCGCCCGCCCACCTGCCGGCCCTGGAAGGTCACCCCCGGCGTGCCGCGCACCGCATCCAGCAAGTTGGCGGCGTTGCGCTGGGCCAGTTCTTCCTCGGTCACCACCGTGACGCTGGCGGGCGCGGTGCGGGCGTCCTGCTCGGTCATGGTGGCCGTAACGGTTACGGCTTGCAGCGTGTGCGAGGGCGCTTGCGCCAGGAGGACGTCATCGGCCGCATGGGCCGTGCCGAAAAACAGCAAAGCCGCCAAGGCGACAGGTCGGCGTGCGAGAGCATGGGTGCGGGGAGGGGGAGAGATGGTAAGCGCCATGAGATTAAATATAAATAGTAATAGTTCCTATTTAAATTATCACACAAGTTTTTCCCTCGGAAATGTCCCGGTTGCGCACAAGGGCAAGCAGCAAAGTACGGCGCTTGCCAGGGGCGCCACGCCGTTGACCGTCTGCCGGGCAGCGCCGGGGCCGGAAGATGCCGGTAGAGAAAGTGAGCTTATGATTTGCCCAGGACAGGCATCGTGCGCTGCCCACCACAGGGAGAATGACCATGAAAATCTTGCTGGCTGTCGATGGCAGCCCCTACACCAAAAAAATGCTGGCCTACCTGAGCGTCCATGACGAGCTGATCAGCGTCGGGCGCAACAGCTTCACGGCCCTGACGGTCATGCCCGCCATGCCTCCGCGTGCCCGTGCGGTACTGAGCAAGGAAGTGCTCGACGAGTACTACCGTGAAGAAGGCGCCAAAGTGCTGGATCCCGTGCGCAAATACCTGGAGCAAAGCGGGATCACTCCCAAGGAGCAACTCGAAATCGGCCCCGCTGGCGAAGTCATCGCCCGCGTGGCCGAGGAGGGCAAGTACGACCTCATCATCATGGGTACCCACGGCCACGGGGCGCTGGGACGGCTGGTGATGGGCTCGGTCAGCACCCAGGTGCTGGCCAACTGCAGCGTGCCCGTGATGTTGATCCGCTAAAGATTCTTCACCTTTACCCCTCTGGGCGCACTGTAGAAACGGCCACAATCTGTGGCCGCTTTGTTATGCAACTTTTAAGGAATCGCCATGGACATCATTGTCACCATCGTCGTCGGCTTTATCGTGGGGCTGATCGCTCGTGCCGTCATGCCGGGCACGCAAAAACTGGGCCTCATCCTGACCACCCTGCTGGGCATTGGCGGCTCCCTGGTGGCGGGCTATGGCGGTGCGGCCCTCGGCTTGTACCAGGCAGGTTCGTCTGCCGGGTGGATTGCTTCCGTCATCGGCGCTGTGGTGCTGCTGTTCGTGTTCGAGCAGGTCAGGAAAAAATAAGCGTTCTTTTTTACCAGCCGTGCTGGCCGTCCTGACCGTTACCTTTCCCTTTTTCGCCCTGGTGCTGTGCGGCTATGTCGCCACGCAGGCGCGGGTGCTGCCGCTGACGGCGATCAGCGGCCTGAACAGCTTCGTGCTGTTTTTTGCGCTGCCGTGCATGTTGTTCCGCTTCGGGGCCAGCACCCCGATCGGGCAATTGCTCGATCC
>JAHRXD010000213.1 GCA_019104825.1 Comamonas sp. | reverse complement strand
GGCCTGGATGGCGTGGTACAGGAACACGGTGTGAATCGCCTCGCGCACCGGCTCGTTGCCCCGGAAGGAGAAGCTGACGTTGGAGACGCCGCCGCTGATCTTGGCCCCCGGCAGGTTGGCCTTGATCCAGCGCACCGCGTTGATGAAGTCCACGGCGTAATTGTTGTGTTCTTCAATACCGGTGGCGACGGCGAAGATGTTGGGGTCGAAGATGATGTCCTCGGGCGCAAAGCCGACTTCATCGACCAGGATGCGGTAGGCGCGTTCGCAGATTTCGATCTTGCGCTCATAGGTGTCGGCCTGGCCTTTTTCATCGAAGGCCATGACCACGGCAGCGGCGCCGTAGCGCTTGATCAGCTTGGCCTCGTGCTTGAATTTGTCCACCCCCTCTTTCATCGAGATGGAGTTCACGATGCCCTTGCCCTGCAGGCAGCGCAGGCCTGCCTCGATCACTTCCCATTTGGAGCTATCGACCATCACCGGCACCTTGGCGATGTCCGGCTCGGAGGCGATCAGGTTCAGGAAGCGCACCATGGCGGCCTTGCTGTCGAGCATGGCCTCGTCCATGTTCACGTCGATGACCTGGGCGCCGTTTTCCACCTGCTGGCGGGCGACGGACAGGGCCTCTTCGTACTGCTCGTTCAGAATCATCCGCGCGAAGGCCTTGGAGCCGGTGACGTTGGTGCGCTCGCCCACGTTCACGAACAGGCTGCCTTCGCCGATGAACACCGGCTCCAGGCCGGAGAGCTTCATGGGAGGGATGCGCTGGGCGGACGCCGTGGGGGAGGTGGCTGCGGACATGGGATTCACTTATCGAGACAAAGACAGAACAACGGCCGGACAAAGACCAAAGGGGGCGATTTTACTGTTTGATATTTGATAGCGTTTTCCGCTCACTAAATAACGGGTTCAATTGGAAATATATTCAAAACCGTTATTTCATCAGCGGAAGCAGCTATTAAAAAAACAGGCAGCCGAGGCTGCCTGATGCTAAGAACGTGTTCACGATCTCCGCGCGGGTGTGCAGTCGCGGCCTCGGGCGCTCTGCGTCGTTGCAAATCCTCGCCATAGCACCGCTATGGCTGTGGTTTGCGCCTAGCAGCGCATCCCGATCCGCTTCCCGCACCCCTTCGCGCCGAGATCGTGAACACGTTCTAAGAAGGAGAGGGGGAAACCGCTGGCGGTTTATTTCTCCACAAACGCGCGTTCGATGACGAAGTCGCCCGGCGTGGTGGTGTTGCCTTCGTTGAAGCCGCGCTCTTCCAGGATGGTTTTCAGCTCGTCGAGCATGGCCGGGCTGCCGCACAGCATGACGCGGTCGGTTTCGCGGTTCAGCGGGGGCAGGCCGATTTTTTGCGGGAACACGCCTTCGACGATCTGCGTGGAAATGCGCCCTTCGTTGCGGAACGGCTCGCGCGTGACGGTGGGGTAGTAGATCAGCTTGTCCTTGACGATCTCGCCCAGCAGCTCGTGTTCGGGCAGCTCTTTTTCCAGCAGGTCCTTGTAGGCCAGATCGGCGACGTTGCGCACGCCGTGAACCACGACGACCTTCTCGTAGCGGTCGTAGGTATCCGGGTCGCGGATGATGGACAGCCACGGTGCCAGCCCGGTG
This sequence comes from Comamonas sp., assembly GCA_019104825.1. GTDB lineage: Bacteria > Pseudomonadota > Gammaproteobacteria > Burkholderiales > Burkholderiaceae_C > Comamonas > Comamonas nitrativorans. The sequence goes on along the minus strand of JAHRXD010000213.1, from coordinate 5,191 downwards.
CCGGTGCCCAGCAGGTACAGGTTCTTGCCGGGCAGCAGGTAATCGGTCACCAGCGTGCCGGTGGGCTTCTTGCCGACGATGACGGTGTCACCCACCTGGATGTGCTGCAGGCGCGAGGTCAGCGGGCCGTTGGGCACCTTGATCGAGAAGAACTCCAGATGCTCCTCCCAGTTCGGGCTGACGATGGAATAGGCCCGCAGCAGGGGTTTGTTGTCGACCTTCAGGCCGATCATGGTGAAGTGACCGTTGGAAAAGCGCAGCCCGGGGTCGCGGGTGGTGGTGAAGGAAAACAGACGGTCGGTCCAGTGATGCACCGACAACACACGTTCTTCGTGAAAGGCACTCATAAACAATTCAACAGAGAATCAACAACAAACCCGCCGGGGGCCAGCCAACTGCGGCGCAGGAAGGGGACAGCGCCCCCCGGCCACAAGGGGGCGATTGTCGGTTAAAACCCTTAAAAATGGGGGCTTTCCTGGCTATGTCTTGATATAGATTAGTGATATGGCGAATGACGCTGGCGGCGTTACTGCTGCGCTCGGGCCAGTTCGGCCACCAGGGTCTGCACCAGTTCCCCGGCGGGCAGCGCCCGCGCCAGGGCCACCCCCTGCCCGGCCCAGAAGGGGGCAAAGTCCTGGCAGCCCTGGGCGCTGGCCGCCTGGTGCAGGGCCTTGCCCGCGTCGTACACCTGCGGGTAGGCGGGCAGCGGCTGGCCGTAGGCCTGCCCCAGGGCGTGGAAGCGATTGACCAGCCCGCGTGCCGGGCGGCCCGAGATGGCGCTGGTCACCGCCGTGCGCGGCACTGCCGGGTCGAGCAGCGCGGCGCGGTAGGCGGCATTGGCGCCGCTTTCCGGGCAGGGGACGAAGGCCGTGCCCATCTGCACCGCGCACGCGCCCAGTTGCAGCGCGGCGGCAATGCCCGCGCCGTCCATGATGCCGCCGGTGGCCACCACCGGCAGGCGCGTGCGTTGCACCAGCAGCTGCACCAGGGCCAGCGTGCCCAGGTGCTGGTCGCGTGCCGGGTCGAACACGCCCCGGTGGCCGCCGGCTTCCGCGCCCTGGGCGATCACCACGTCGATGCCGGCCTGCTCGATATGCAGGGCTTCGTCCAGATCGGTGGCGCAGGCCATGGTGATGCAGCCCTGGTCGCGCAGCGCGGCCAGGAACGTGGGTTCGGGTAAGCCGAAGTGAAAGCTCACCACCGCCGGGCGCTGCGCCAGGATGAGTTCCTGTAGCGCCTGGTTGCCCTGGGCGGTGGGATAGATGGCGTGCAGGGCCGTGGGCGGCCGGGCGCCGAAGCGGGCAAATTCCGGGGCCAGGTAGTCCAGCCAGGCCTGTTCGCGCCGGGCATCGGCCTGGGGCGGCTGGTGGCAGAACAGATTGACGTTGAACGGCGCGGCGGTGAGCGCCCGGGTGCGTTCGATTTCGCTGCGGGATTTTTCCAGGCCGTAGGCGCCCAGGCCCAGGGAGCCCAAAGCGCCCGCGTTGCTGACGGCGGCGACCAGCTCCGGGGTCGCGGTGCCGGTCATCGGGGCTTGAATGATGGGGTGGCGCAGGCCCAGGCGTTGCATCCAGGGAGTCATGGCAGTCCTTTCGTAATGGAATGAGGCGTTGGTCGGGGCCGGGTCAGCGCGACCAGAACACAGCCGGTCAGCAGCGCCGTGCAGCCCAGGGCGAATAACAGGTGGTAGCTGCCGCTGCGGGCGTAAATCCAGGCCATCACATACCCGGCGGTGGCTTGCAGCAGGGCGAACGCCGCCGTGGCGTAGCCCCACATCTTTTTGTGCTGCGCCGGGCCGATGAGCTGCATCAGATACCCCGAGGTAATCGCCGACATGCCCGGCGACAGTGCCCCGACGACAAAGCTGGACAGGCTGTGCCCTACCCAGCCGACCCAGAACAGCGGCAGGCTGATGGCCAGCCCCTTGAACAGATACGCCCCGGTAATGCTGCGCCACCAGCCCCAGCGCTGGGCGATGAACGCCACGGCCAGCGGCCCGGCCATGGCCCCCAGGCCGAACAAGGCCCACTGCGTGGCCGCATAGCCGCTGCCCAGGCCCAGTTCGCGCGTGAGGTAATCGACCCAGAACACGGTGTGCGGGACAAAGCCGAAGCCGTCCAGCATGTAGGCGCAGAACACCAGCACGATCACCCACGTCCACAACGGCGGGGCCATGCCGGATGCTGCACCGGGGGCCGCCTGCGGGGTGATGGCCACCGGCGGCGGGCTGCGCAGGCGGCGGGCGCACCCTTGCCCGGCCAGGGCGACCACGGCGCTGACCAGGGCCAGCATCCACCACACGGCGCCCAGGCCCAGCGGCATCAGGCCGGGCACGATCAGCGCGGAAAACAGCGCCCCCATGCCCACGCCGCTGAACATCAGCGGGCCGAGAAAGGCACGACGCTCGGGCGGCGCGGCGCTCATCGCCACGGATGGCCCCAGCACCATCAGGATCGCCCCGGTCACCCCGGCCACGAAGCGCCAGAACGAAAAAACCGCCATGCCCTGCGGCCAGCTGCTGGCCGCAAAGCTCAGGGCCACCGCCCACCACGACAGCGTCAGCACGCGCACCGCGCCAAAGCGCTCGGCACACGGGGCGGCCAGCACGGCGCCGATCAGGTAGCCCAGCAGGTTGGCTGCGCCCAGGTAGGCCGCCTGCTCTCCGTTGAACCAGTGCGACAGCACCATTTGCGGCATCAGCGCGGTGTAGGCGAAGCGGGCCAGGCCGATGCTGCTCAGGGTGGCGAGGAAACCGGTCAGGAGAAGGGGCAGTTCGGTGCGGCGGATCACAGTCTTTCCAGCAAAAAACCAAAGCCTGCGTGGGCAGGCATGGGCAGACATTGGCCCGAAGGGGCCGGGCGATTGTGCGCCCGTTGCCCTGCCCCTGGCCGGGCTGCGCAATCGCACGGACCTGGAAAACCCGCAGACAAGCGCCTGTGCGGAGCAGCGGTTCGATTTCTGCGCTATAAAGCGAAACCGCCCGAAACGCTTGCCATGCAAGCGCTGATAGCTACGAATTTATTAGAACGTGTTTACGATCTTTTCATGGTGCCCGCAAAGCAGCAAAAAGCCGCAATCTAGGCGCGTGCCGCAGGCCAGGCTGGTGGCCTGGTCAAGGTGCGCAACGACGAGTGCGGCTTTTTGCTGCTTTGCCCGAAGGGTTGCCCCGCCAAGACAGCATCTGCGGCGTTGCAAATCCTCGCCGGGCCACCAGCCCGGCTGCGGTTTGCGCCTTGCATCTGCCGCCTTGGCGGGGCAACGGGTACCATGAAAAGATCGTAAACACGTTCTTAAACCATTGCCCCCATGCTGACCATCCCCGACATCCACGCCGCCGCAGCGCGGCTGCGCGACCAGGTGCTGCAAACGCCCTGCGTGGCCTCGCAGACCCTGTCCGAAATCACCGGCGCCCAGGTGTTCCTGAAGTTTGAAAACCTGCAATTCACCGCCTCGTTCAAGGAGCGCGGCGCGTCCAACCGCCTGCAACTGCTCACCGCCGAAGAAAAGGCCCGTGGCGTGGTCGCCATGAGTGCGGGCAACCACGCCCAGGGCGTGGCTTACCACGCGCAGCGCATGGGGGTGCGGGCAGTGATCGTCATGCCGCGCTTCACCCCCGGCGTGAAGGTGGAGCGCACGCGCAGCTTTGGCGCCGAAGTGGTGCTGCACGGCGACACGCTGGAAGCGGCCCGCCAGCACGCCTATGCCCTGGCCGAGCAGCAGCAACTGACCTTCATCCACCCCTTCGACGACGAGGCCGTGGCTGCCGGCCAGGGTACGCTGGCGCTGGAGATGCTGGCCGAGCAGCCCGACCTGGACACGCTGATCGTCGCCATCGGCGGCGGTGGGCTGATTGCCGGGGTGGCGACGGCGGCCAAGGCGCTCAAGCCCGGCATCCGCATCGTCGGCGTGCAGGCGCGGCGCTTTCCCTCCATGCTCAACGCCGTGCAGGGCAGCGATTTACCCCCTCTGCCGATCGGCAATGCCACCATCGCCGAAGGCATCGCCGTGGCCACGGCGGGCGACTTCACCCGCACCGTGGTGCGCGAGCTGGTCGACGAGTTGCTGCTGGTCGACGAAGGCGACATCGAGCAGGCCGTGCTGATGCTGCTGGAAATCGAGAAAACCCTGGTCGAAGGCGCCGGCGCCGCCGGGCTGGCCGCGCTGGTGCGCCATGGCGACAAATTCCAGGGGCAGAAAGTCGGGCTGATCCTGTCCGGCGGCAACATCGACCCGCTGCTGCTGGCTTCCATCATCGAGCGCGGCATGGCCCGCTCCGGGCGCCTCGCCCGCATCAAGGTCAGCGCCCGCGACGTGCCCGGCGTGCTGGCCAGGATCACCGCCACCGTGGCCGAGGCCGGGGCCAACATCGAGGAAGTACACCACCAACGCGCCTTCACCCTGCTGGCCGCGCAGAACGTGGAGATCGAGTTCGTCCTGCAAACGCGCAACCAGGCGCATGTCGAGCAGGTGCTGCACGCCCTGCAGGCGCAGGGGATGGAAGCGGCGCGTATCTGAAAAGAGAGCTGCTGCCGCTTTGTTCATCGGTATTTCAGATGCAAAACTATCTGAAAACCAATGAATAACGTCGGTAGAAGCTCTCTTTATAAGCAGGCTGTCTAGCCCTGCATATCCCCCGTATCCAGGAAGCGCTGGTGCCAGGACAGCGCCTCGGTCAGGATGTGCGGCGTGTGCTGCGCCCCTTTGCTGCAGGCGCGGTCGAAGTAGTCCTGCAACATGGGGCGATAGCTGGGGTGGGCGCATTTTTCAATCATCACCTTGGCGCGTTGCTTGGGCGCCAGGCCGCGCAGGTCGGCCAGCCCTTGTTCGGTGACGATGATCTGCGTGTCATGCTCGGTGTGATCGACGTGCGAACACATGGGCACGATGCAGCTGATCTTGCCGCCCTTGGCCACCGACGGCGTGACGAAGAAGGACAGATAGCCGTTGCGGGCAAAGTCGCCGCTGCCGCCGATGCCGTTCATCATGCTGCTGCCCATCAGGTGGGTGGAGTTGATGTTGCCGTAGATGTCGGCCTCGATCATCGAGTTCATGGCGATCACGCCCAGGCGGCGCACCAGCTCGGGGTGGTTCGATATTTCTTGTGGGCGCAAGATGATGCGGCTATGGTAGAAGTCCAGATTCTTTTCAAAATCCTCAAACGCCTGGGCGGAGAGCGAAATCGCCGTGGCCG
>JAHRXD010000210.1 GCA_019104825.1 Comamonas sp. | reverse complement strand
GCTGGCGTATGACACCGAGTACGCCATGGTCGATCGGGACGATGACCTGAAGATCGGCATGAAAACCTCGGCCATCACCCTGGGGCGGTTCGATGTGGCCGGGGTGATGGCGTTTTTCATCGCCTGCCTGGGGCTGACGGCCTGGGTGCTGCACCCCTACGGCCTGGGCTGGCCGCTGTGGGCCGGGCTGGCCGTGGCGGCGGCACAGGTGGCATGGCATTACACGCTGATCCGCAGCCGCCAGCGGCCCGGCTGCTTTACCGCGTTCAGCAAAAGCCACTGGATGGGCGCAGCGCTGTTTGCCGGGGTAGCGCTGGGGTTTGCGCTGCGCTAACCGCCAAATTCCGCCCCCAGCTCCTGCGCCCGCTGCTGCGCTTTTTGCAGCGCGGCGATGAAGTGTTCAGGGATGTGCGTGGCCTGCATGTGGGTGATGGCCGCGTGCGTGGTGCCGCCCTTGCTGGTGACGCGCTGGCGCAGGGTGGCGGCATCCTCGCTGGACTGCGCGGCCAGGGCGGCGGCGCCCTGGAAGGTGGCAACGGCCAGTTCGTAGGACTGGGTGGCCGTCAGCCCCATGCCGGTGCCGGCCTGGGTCATGGCCTCCAGCAGCAGGAACACGTAGGCCGGACCGGAGCCGGACAGGGCGGTGACGGCATCCAGCAGCCCTTCCTCCGCCACCCACAGGTGGCGGCCCGTGCCGGCCATGATCTGCTCGACCCACTGCCGCCCGGCGGCATCGACCTGCGGGCAGGCGTACAGGCCACTCATGCCCTGGCCGATCAGCGCCGGGGTGTTGGGCATGGCCCGGACGATGCGCTGCGTGCCCAGCCAGCGGGCCATGCTGGCGGTGGGGATGCCAGCGGCCACGCTCAGGTGCAGGGCATCGGCGGTGAAGGGTGCGACGGGGGCGGCGGCTTCGGCAAAGCTTTGCGGCTTGACGGCCCAGACCACGACCTGCGCCTGGGCAAGCGCCGCCTGCGCCGACGGGGCATCGGCAAATACCGCCAGCCCCTGCTGCTGGGCAGCGCTGCGGGCCGCCGCAAAAGGATCGACCACCGTGATGGCGCTGGCCGGCCAGCCCTGGCGCAACAGGCCGCCGATGATGGCGCTGGCCATGTTGCCGCCGCCGATGAAAGCGATAGAGAGGGAGGAAGTCATGAATGCTTTCTTTTTAAGAGCTGTCACCGTTGATGATGGAATGATATTAAGGTTGTTCGTCTACAAAACTAAGGCATGACAAGTGGAAAGCGCTTTGTTTTTTGATGAAATTATGCTGCCGAGCAGAAAACTCCGATAGAAATCCTGCATTCCTATAATGCGTCTCCTTTATATCCGCATCCCGTATCCTGTTCTTTTTTCTAGAAAGCCGTGCCCATGCCGCCTTCCGAATCTCTGCGTCAGGTCAATTTTGGCCAATTGCTTCGCGCCAGCGAAGGGCTTACCCAGTGGCGCCCGATGGCCCTGGGGTTTCTGACCTGGGTGGCCGCCGGGCTGCTGCTGGTCGCCGGGGGCTTTCTGGCCGGTAGCCTGGGGGGCGTCACCGGCGTCATCCTGGGCGGCCTGACGGGGCTGGTGGCCCTGGTGCTGATGGCCGCAGGGCTGTCGGGCGTGGGCATCCTGCTGATGGACAAGGCCAAGAACATCCCGCCGCGTTCGATGATGGACGCGCTGCTGGCCGGGCTGTGGTGCATCCCCAAATTCCTGGGCTTCTACCTGGTGGTACTGGTCGTGCTGCTGGGGCTGGCGCTGGTCGGCGCCATCGGCTACTTCCTGTGCAAGATTCCGGGCATCGGGCCGCTGTTCTTGTTCCTGCTGCACCCGGTGCTGGTCGTGGTCGCCGCTGCCGTGCTGACGGCGCTGCTGTGGGTGGGCGTTCCGCTCTTCACCCCCGCCGTGTGGGAAGGCCGCCGCTTCAAGGAGGCGCTGTCGCTGGTACTGGCCGTCGCCCGCACCCGGCTGGTGCCGACGGTGGCGCTGTTCCTGGCGCTGTACGTCGTCGTCTCGATCATCGGCATGGTGGTGTTCGGCGCCTTGCTGCCAGGGTATGCGTTCATGACCGGCATCGCCACATCGGTGATCGGCCCGCAGGCCCTGGCTGGCGGCGTGGGCGCCCTCTCGGCCATGATGCAGGGCTATGGCGGCGGTGCAGGCGGCCTGGTGGCCGCAGGCGCACTAGCCACGCTGCTGATCTTCGGCCTGGCCATTACGCTGATGATGCAGGTGGCCCTGATGGGGGTGAACCTGGTCTACCTCTCGGCCACCGATGGCCTGGACATCAGCGCCAGTGAAAACGCCCTGAACGCCGGCCTGGACGAAGTCAAGCGCCGCGCCCGCGAAGCACAGGAGAAAGCCCGCCTGGCCGCCGAACAGGCCCAGGAAAAAGCCCGTCAGGTGGCCGAAGAAGCCAAGGAACGCGCCCGCCAGCGTGCCGCCGAACAGGCCGCAGCCCAGGCTGCCGCTGCGCAGCAAGCCGCCCAGGCACAGGCCGCCGCAGATGCCCTGGCGGCAGAACGCGCCGCAGAGCAACTGGCTGCCGAGCAAGCCGCCGCAGAACCATCGGCCCGGGAACAGGCCGCGCAGGAAGCAGACCAACCTGCCTTCCTGGACGACCCCGCGCCCAGCGCCGACCTGCCCACCCGCTTCACCCTGCCGCCCGCATCCGCCGAAGCCGCCACCTGCCCGCAGTGCCAGCACAAGGTGGGCGATGCGGACGTGTTCTGCGGGGAATGCGGGCACCGCTTGAAAGACTAAAAAAGCATCGCCAGAAAAATCTGGGGCCGCATGTTGCGGCCCTGAGTTTTCAGGCAGGCCATCAGGCCAGAGCAGCCACGTCACATAGCCGTCAGATGCGCATCGCACCCGGCCCCGGCCGCAATCCAGCGCCGGGCCAGCCGCTGGCGCAACCGCCCCAGCCAGCCCCGGGGCGCATCGCTGATGGCCCCGCACAGGTAGCGCTGCTCCTCCTCGCTCCAGCGCAGCGCCACGCACGCCCCGGTGCGTTTGCGCGACAGCACCATCCCCAGCGGGCACGGTTCCAGCAGACAGCACAGCCCACAGCCGTTGCAGGGCGTGCCCACCTCGGGTTTTACGGGTGCATGGGAATGGACAAGGGCGGTGCAAGGCATGGCGCGGTTTAGTGTTGGGCCCGTTTGAGTACGGGGGCCAGCGCCACCCCCGTATGCGTGCCTGTCTTGACCAAGGCTTCCGGCGTGCCCTCGGCCACGATGCGGCCACCGCCTGCGCCGCCTTCGGGGCCGAGGTCGATCACCCAATCCGCTTCAGCAATCACGTCCAGGTCGTGTTCGATGACGATGACGCTGTGGCCGCCGTCCACCAGGCGGTGCAGGACGTGGATGAGCTTGTGCACGTCGGCCATGTGCAGGCCCACCGTGGGTTCGTCCAGCACGTACAGGGTGTGCGGGGCTTTCTGGCCGCGTCGGCCCACGTCGTCGCGCACCTTGGTCAGTTCGGTGACGAGTTTGATGCGCTGCGCTTCGCCGCCGGACAGGGTGGGGCTGGGCTGGCCCAGGGTGAGGTAGCCCAGGCCGACGTCTTGCAACAGTTGCAGCGGGTGGGCGATGGCGGGCATGGCGGCAAAAAAGTCTACGGCCTCGGCCACTTCCATTTGCAGCACCTGGCCGATGTTTTTGCCGCGCCAGGTGACGGCCAGGGTTTCGGGGTTGAAGCGGGCACCGTGGCAGGCATCGCAGGGCAGCTTCACATCGGGCAGAAAGCTCATGGCGATGGTGCGCAGGCCCTGGCCTTCACAGGCGGGGCAGCGGCCCGCGCCGGTGTTGAAGGAAAAGCGCCCGGCGGCGTAGCCCCGCGCCTGCGCTTCCAGCGTGCCGGCGAACAGTTTGCGGATGGTGTCCCAAAAGCCGATGTAGGTGGCCGGGCAGCTGCGCGGGGTTTTGCCAATGGGGGTTTGATCCACTTCCAGCACGCGGTCGATGCTTTCAAAGCCGCTCAAGCCGTGCAGCCCACCAGCGCCGGGGCCTGGCCCGCATCCATGGCCTCGCGCCCGGCCTTGGTCTGGCGCTGGCCAACCCAGGCGGCCACGTTGGTCAGCAGCACA
>JAHRXD010000208.1 GCA_019104825.1 Comamonas sp. | reverse complement strand
AGGCCGGGCGCGCGCCGCATTTGAGTCTGGTGGCCAGTGTGGCGGGCTGGCGCGGCCTGCCGCAAAGCCTGGCCTATGGCCCGACCAAGGCTGCGCTCATCAACCTGGCCGAAACCTTGTTTTTGGACTTGCGCCCGCAGGGGGTGGGGGTGAGTGTGGTGAACCCTGGGTTTGTTGATACCCCGCTGACGCACCAAAACGACTTCACCATGCCCGCCTTGCTCACCCCAGAGCAAGCGGCCCAGGCCATGCTGCGCGGCTGGGAGCGGGGCGACTTTGAGCTGCACTTTCCGCGCCGCTTCACGCTGTGGCTCAAACTGCTGCGCGTGCTGCCGTACCGCTGGTACTTTCCTTTGGTACACCGCATGACGGGGCTGTAACGCATGACGCACTTGCCCGATGCCCAAGCCGCTGCCGCCCGGCTGGCCCAGCTCTACGAGCAGCTCACCCCCGCCCGGCTGGCGCAGCTGGACGATTACTACGCCCCCGAGGCGCGCTTCAAAGACCCGTTCAACGACGTGCAGGGCGTGCCCGCCATCCGCGCCATCTTTGCCCACATGTTTGAGAGCCTGGAGCAGCCGCGCTTTGTCGTCACCCAGCACGTGGCGCAGGGGCAGCAGGCCTTTTTGCAGTGGGAGTTTCACTTTCGCATGAAGCGCTGGCGTGCGCAGGTGCCGCAATGCATCCACGGCGGCACGCTGGTACATTTCGATGCCCAAGGCCGTGTGACGCTGCACCGCGACTATTGGGACACCGCCGAAGAGCTGTACGAAAAACTGCCCGTGCTCGGGCGCTTGATGCGCTGGCTGCGCCAGGCCGGCTCCACCCCTTTACCTCCCTCACCACCATGCTGACCTTGCACCACCTTGAGACTTCGCGCTCGCACCGTATTTTGTGGCTCCTGGAAGAGCTGGGCGTGCCTTACGCACTGCGCCGCTACCAGCGCGACCCGCTCACACGGCTGGCCCCGCCCGAGCTAAAACACCTCCATCCGCTGGGCAAATCGCCCGTCATCACCGATGGGGAGCTGGTCGTAGCCGAGTCGGGTGCCATTTTGGAATACCTGGCCGAGTGCTACGGTGCGCAGGCCCCCGCTGAGCTGGCGCACCTGGAGCCCGCACGCGGCACGCACGCGCATCGCCAGTGCCGTTTCTGGATGCACTACGCCGAGGGCTCGCTGATGAACTGGCTGGTGATGCAGCTGGTGTTTGACTCCATCCCACGCCAGCCCATGCCCTTCTTCGTGCGCCCCATCGCCCGCACCCTGTGCGCCACGGTGCAGCGCAAGCTCATCGCCCCCAACGTGCAGACCGCCCTGGCCTTCATGGAGGCGCACCTGGCCCAGCACCGCTGGTTTGCGGGCGAGCACCTGAGCCTGGCCGACTTCCAGATGAGCTTTGCTGTCGAGGCCGCCCTGGCGCGTGGCAATACAGCCAGCGCCTGGCCCCATTTGCGGGCCTGCCTGCAGCGCATACAGGCCCGCCCGGCGTACCAGCGGGCGCTGGAAAAAGGTGGGCCGGTGCTGATGGCACTGTGATGTTTTTCTTTGGTTGCAGGTCGGTGCTGGCACCCAGGTAGCCGCAGGGACTCAAGTAAAATGCGCCAATGGCCACCACATCCCGCACCTCCTCCATTCCCCCTTGCAAAGCCTGCCAGGATCGGCCACCGCTGACAATTGATTTCAGCATGGCGTTTCAGCCCATCATCGATGTGCGCAGCCGCGAGGTGTTTGCCTATGAGGCGCTGGTGCGGGGGCTGGATGGCAGTGGCGCGGCCCACATCCTGGGCCAGGTGAACAACGACAACCGCTACCAATTCGACCAGGCCTGTCGCGTGAAAGCCGTGCGCCTGGCGGCCCAGCTGGGCATGGACTGCCACGTCAGCATCAACTTTTTGCCCAATGCGGTGTACGAGCCTGCTGCCTGCATTCGCACCACCCTCGAGGCGGCGCAGCAGCACCAATTCCCCACCAACCGCTTGATTTTTGAAATCACCGAAAACGAGCGCGTGGTGGACAAAGACCACCTCAAGCGCATCTTGCAAGAGTACCGCCGCCGCGGCTTCAAAACCGCCATTGACGACTTTGGCGCGGGTTACGCGGGCCTGAACCTGCTGGCGGAATTTCAACCCGACATCATCAAGCTCGACATGGAGCTGGTGCGCCACATTGACACCAACCCGGTGCGCCACGCCATCGTGCAGGGCATTTTGGGCGTGTGCAAGGCGCTGTCGATCGAGGTGATTGCCGAAGGCGTGGAAACGCTGGCCGAATACCGCACGCTGCGTGCGTTGGGTATTCACTACTTTCAGGGCTATTTGTTTGCCAAGCCCGCGTTTGAGCAGCTGCCCGCCATCCACTGGCCTGAGGACTGAAGCCGCACGCGCTGGCGGTCGCGCTACGGTGCGACGGCCACTTGGTTGCGGCCGCTGGTTTTGGCGCGGTACAGCGCCTGGTCGGTGCGCCGCAGCAGCGTGGAGCTGTATTCGCCCGGCTGCCATGCGCCCACGCCCAGCGACAGGGTGATGGTGCCCACCACGGCATCTTGCTCGCTGGCCATGGTGCGGCGGATGCGTTCTGCCAGCTCCTGCGCCGCAGCCAGCTTGCAGCCGGGCAGC
>JAHRXD010000183.1 GCA_019104825.1 Comamonas sp. | reverse complement strand
AACTCAATGCCCTGCAAGGCACGCAGAACCCGCTGGACGCGCTGGGCGCGAAGATCGCCAGGCGCTACAAGCTGATCTGCTTCGACGAATTCCACGTCGCCGACATCACCGACGCGATGATTCTTTATCGCCTGCTGCTGGCCCTGTTCGACAACGGCGTGGGCTTTGTCACCACGTCCAATTTCACGCCCGACGGCCTGTACCCCGACGGCCTGCACCGCGACCGCATCCTGCCGGCGATTGCGCTCCTGAACGAGCGCATGGACGTCATCAACGTGGACAACGGCACCGACTACCGCCGCCGCACGCTGGAACAGGTGCAGCTTTACCACTGCCCGCTGGGTGCGCAGGCCGATGCCGCCATGCAGCAAGCCTTCGACAAACTGGCCAACGGGCCGGAGCAGGAGGCGGTCTTTACCATCGAGTCGCGCCAGATTCCCGCGCTGCGCCGCGCCGGGCGCACCATCTGGTTCGATTTCCGCGAGCTGTGCGGTGGCCCGCGCTCGCAGAACGACTACCTGGAAATCGCCAGCCAGTGCGACACGGTGCTGCTGTCCAACGTGCCGTACATGCCGGTGAACATGGCCTCGCCCGCGCGGCGCTTCACCTGGCTGATCGACGTGCTGTACGACCGGCGCGTGAAACTCGTCCTGAGCGCCGCCGTGCCGCCCGAGCAGCTCTACACCGAAGGGCCGCTGGCACACGAATTTCCGCGCACCGTCTCGCGCCTGAATGAAATGCAGTCGCAGGAATTCCTGGACCTGCCCTGGCGCGAAGTGGAAACGGCGCTGACCTGACCGGCCAGCGACCGGCGCATCGGGATGCGACAGCGGTGACCGGTGCCGCGCGGGTCATTCTTCGCGGCCCGCCCGCGCGTTCTTCGGACGGTGCCCGAAATACCGCTCGAATGCCGTGCTGAAGTTGGAGGGATGGGCATACCCGACGGCATAGCCCGCCTGGGCCACCTGGGTGCCGGCTTCCAGCATCTGCCTGGCACGCTGCATCCGCATCTCCAGCAACGCCTGGTATGGCGTCGTGCCATAAATCTCGCGAAAGCCCTGTTTGAGCCTGGATGGATTGATTCCTACTGCCGTGCATAGGTAGGAAATGGTCAGCGCCCGGTCCATCTGGCTGCGCATGAGGTCATGCGCCCGCCTGAGCTTTTCCAGGTCGGAGGGCGTCCACCGGGCCGCAGGCGAAGGGCCTGCCGCCAGCGGCCCCAGATGCCGCAGGTGTTCGCCGACCAGACTGAGCGCGGCAATGTGCGCATCCAGGTACGAGAGGGAACCCGGCTGCGCCAGGGAACGTACCAGCGCCAGGCACCAGGGGGGCGTGACGCCTTCGCCCAGCGGGCGCACGCCCGCACGGCCGGCCAGCAGTGTGCCGGGTGTGCCCAGATAGCGCCGCAGCGCGGTTTCACTGATGGCCAGCCGTAGCTGGCGGACGGGGGTGTTGGCGAGAAACTTGCGCTCGCCCTGGCACGAGGCAAAGACCGAAAGTGTCGTGTGGCCCTGGCGAAAACGCAGGCGCGTTCCCCCGCGCTCCGCATAGGCGGACTCGCCCGCCAGCCCGAAGGTGATGACCAGCGTCCGGCGTTCATCGGCCTGCACGGTTGTCTCGGTCAGATCCCGGGTCGGACAGCAGAACGAGCGCACCAAAGTCAGCCCGTCGTCCAGCGGCAGGCGTTCGATATGGCATTCCTCGGTGAACCGGGACACTGGCCCGTCTTTCGTGCCGCCGACGTTCGGGCCCTGGCCCACGGCATCTGGTTGAGTCGCTTCCATGAACATCCTTTGCCGCATTGCATACGTATTCCACCCGAATCCATTCGATATTACATGAGAATAATTCTTAATTAACCGTAGTATTTATCGATGCACAACTTTGGGGGATCGGTAATGGAATCAACGGCATGGCATCGCATGATGGCCACGGTATTGGCGCTAGGGTTTGGCAGCGCCTCGGCGTACGCACGGGATATGGCGGAGCTGCCCACCGTCATGGTCACCGTCGACAAGCGGGCGCAATCGCTGGAAAGCGTTCCGGCCAGTGTCTCGGCATTCGAGGGCGAGGATCTGGAGGCCGCAGGCATCGACAGCCTTGAAGGCGTGGCGCGAATGACGCCCGGCTTCACCTTCCAGGCGTCGGGGCAGTCGGGCCTGCAGCCGCCCGTGATGCGCGGCATGACGGCCAACATCATGGGGTTCTCGTCCTCCGTCGCGCTGGTGGTGGACGGCGTTCCGACCTTGCGAGGCCAGGGCTTCGATGACAACCTGCTGGGCATCGAGCGGGTAGAGGTGCTGCGCGGCCCGCAGTCCACGCTGTATGGCCGCAATGCCGAGGCTGGCGTGATCAGCATCGTCACGCGCAAGCCGGGCAACGACCCTTATGCCGTCGTTTCCGCCGAGATCGGCAGCCGGGACAAGCGTGCGCTGCGCTTCGATGCGAGCCGGGCGCTAGTGCAGGACACCCTCTACCTCGGCGTGGCTGGCGAGTTCTTTGCGCAGGACGGTTTCATCGACAACGCCTTCAAGGGCGGCAAGGAGGATGACCGCAAGCGCCGCAATGGCCGGCTGGCGCTGCGCTGGACGCCCGGCGGGCGCACCGACGCCACCTTCCGCTACGCCCAGCGGGAGTATCGCGACGCGGGTTCGCTGTGGGGATCGATCACTGCGCCGCGCGCCACGGTGCGTTCGGGAACCGACAGTTGGAACCGATCGACGGCGCGTACCGCGTCGCTGGACGTGTCGCACGCATTGGCATCCGGCCTGCGTCTACGTTCGATCACGGCCAACAACGAATTTACCGACCGCATCCTGCAGGACATCGACTACATGCCGCCCGACATGCTGCATGTGGGGCGCAATCACCGCTTCCGCACCTTGTCGCAGGAGCTTCGCCTGGAAGGCCGGCTGGGTCGGGCGCAATGGCTGGCCGGCTTCTATGCCGACCGCGATGACCATGGCCTGAGCTTCGGGCAGAAGATTCCGCTGGGCTCCACCACGACCTCTGCGACCCAGAAAGGCGATTCGGCGGCGCTGTTCACCCATTGGGTCGTCCCGCTGGCGGATCGGTGGACGGTCACGGCAGGCGGGCGCATCGAACGCGACGAGGTGCGCTTTTCTCTGGAGGGCGGCAGCGAACAGTCGCGGGCATGGACGCGCTTCTCGCCCAAGCTTGCGCTGCAATACCAGTGGCACAAGGATGCTCAGGTCTATGCCAGCGTTGCCGACGGCTTTCGCGCAGGCGGTTTCAACGCCTTTGCGCCCGAAGCCTATCGGCGCTATCAGCCGGAGCATGTGCGCTCGTTCGAGCTGGGCGCCAAGGGGCGGCTGCTGAACCGGCGGCTTCGCTACAGCGTTTCGGCCTACCTCATGGACGTGAGCGACATGCACGTTCAGCAGATCGGCCTGCCGGGCCAGATGTTTCTGACCAATGCGGCCTCGGCACGCCCCGTGGGCATCGATGCGGAGTTCCAGTACCTGCTTGGCTCGGGCTGGCAGATTCAGGCCGCACTGGGGCTGAACCGCACCCGCTTTCGCGAGTTCCGCGACGGGGCCAACGACTACCAGGGCAAGCACAACCCGCTGGCACCGGACATCACGGGCCACCTCGGCGTGCGCTATGACGCGCCGCAGGACTGGTACGTCCAGGCCCACGTCAATGGCGCCAGCAAGGTTTATCTCGACGCGGCGAACCAATATGGCCGACCTGGGTACGGCGTCATCGACCTGACGGCGGGCTACATCCATGGGCGCACCGAGTGGTCGGCGTATGTGCGCAACGCCGGGAACAGGCAGTACGACACCTTCGGATTTCTCAATGGCACCACCACCATCTACAGCCCGCCTCGGGAGTTTGGCCTGCGGATGACCTGGCGCATGTAGGCATCCGCTGGCAGGAACGCCCGCGACAACAACAGGGCATATCAAAAACAAGGAATTGGCAATGCAATCACCACAAGACATGGCAGCGCAATTGCGCTGCCCCAGCGGCGGGCAGGCCGTCGAGGCCGCACGAAAGATGAACGAGATCCACGGCACGCTCAATCGCAAGTGCATCGAGCTCCTGCAGATCAGGCCTGGAGACCGCGTCCTGGAAACCGGGCCTGGAAATGGCGCTTTCGCTGGCGAAATCGTCGGAAACCTGGTGAACGTCAGCTACACCGGCATCGACTGGTCAAGCGACATGGTGCAGCAGGCGCAAAGCCTCCATGCCAGCCTGGTCGAAAGCGGGCGCGTCCGGTTTCTGCTGGGGGACTCCGAATCCCTGCCCTTCGAAGCGCACCATTTCAACAAGGCGCTGACGGTGCACACCATCTATTTCTGGGACGACCCGGCCAGGCAACTGGCCGAGCTTGCCCGCGTCCTCAAGCCGGGGGGACTGCTCTGCATGGCATTTGCCGACCGCACGTTCACCGAAAAAATGCCCTTCGCCCAGTTCGGATTCAAGCTTTACCACGCGCAGGACGTGACGGCGTTGCTGGAAGACGCGGGCTTTCTTGTCCATGGCGTCCGGCAAATTGCCGAAGCCAGCACTGCGGAGACGGGTGAAGTCATTGACAAACTCTTCAACGTCATTCTGGCAACTCGCCTGCGAAAGCAGCCGGCAATGCCGGATTCACCGGCCAAAGGTTCTCCATGCAAGGCGAACTGACCATGCCGCGCCCCGTCCTGCGCCACGCGCTGTTCGGCCTGATCAATTTTGCGCTGACGGCACCCGGCATCTATCTGTGGATCGGCCTGCCGCTGGTCATGCGCCAGCATGGCTGGTCGGGCGCGGAAATCGGCGTTTTTCAGTTGGCCGGCCTGCCGGCTGTATTCAAACTTTTCCTGGCCTTGCCGGTGCAGAACTGGCGGCCAGGGCGGCGTCCACAGGTGTATTGGGCGTGGCTGACCGGGGGCGGCTACTTCGCATCGCTGCTGGCGTTGGCAGCACTGAGTGCCGATGCCGGTAAAGCCGCCTTGTTCGCGCTGACGCTGGGTGCATCCCTGTTTGCCACCTGGGCAGACATACCGGTCAATGCCCTGGCCATCCGGTTGTTCCCACCCGCCGAACGGCCGCTGGCGGGCAGCATACGCTCGGCGGTCACCTTTGCCGGCGCCATTGTTGGCGGCGGTGCCATGCTGCTCGTCGAGCAGGCCTTCGGCTGGGCGGCCCCCTTCTTCATGCTGGCCGGTTGCCTGCTCCTGGCATTGGCGCTACTGGGGTTGGTCCACGAAAGCGACAGCACACCGGTAGCCGAAAGGGCGGGGCCAATAGCCGACTGGCGCGGTTTCTTTGCGCGGACCGGTGTCAGGATGTGGGTGATTCTGCTGGCCACCTACTATCCGCCCGTGGCCGTGGCCTGGATTTATCTCAAGCCCCTCTTGCTGGACCATGGCTTTCCGGCAGGGCAGGTCGCGTGGATCGCCGGTATCGGTGGCAGCGTTCTTGGTGCGCTGGCCAGTCTGGCCACCGGCTTTTTGCCGCGTCGGCGGCTGGCGGCGGCCTTGCCCTGGTCGGCCGTTGTCAATACCCTGGCGGTTGCACTGCTGGCGCTTGCCTCCGTACAGGCCTCTCAGGCGTGGCTGCTTGCCGCTGCTGCGCTACTGGCCTTGGCGATGGGCGTGGCCTCTGCGCTGGCCTTCGTTCTGATCATGGAGTTCGCACGCAGTGGACGGCACGCGTCCGACTACGGCTTGCAGTCCAGCATTTTCACGCTGGGACGCATTGCCGCTGCCGCATCGGCGGGCCTGCTGCTTGATCGCTACGGCCATGGCGGAATGCTGGGGGTGTTTGCCGCCCTTGCGCTGGGGGTTTGTCTGCTGCTTGTCCTGCGTCCCGGATTCGGCCTGGTGCTTTCCCCTGACCGCAAATGCGCCTCTGCCTGACGGCGCTGACCTGATAATGCGCCCCATGCATCGTTTATGGATTGCCGCAGTCTGCCTGGCGGCGTATGGAACAGGACAGGCAGAAACCGGCACACCTTCTGCCCAGGCCAGGGCGGCAGAGCGTGCCGCGATGGCTGAAAAACGCGCGGCCATCGCCCAGGCGCAGGCCCGGGATGAAAAAGCCTGCCACCAGCGCTTTGCCGTGGAAAGCTGCCTGCAGGATGTGCGCGATGCCGCCCGCGCCGCGCTGGCCCCGCTGCGAGCCCGTGAGCTGGAGCTGAACCAGCAGGAGCGCCAGGAGCGCACGGCCAAGCGCCTGCGCGACATCGAGGCCAAGCAGGCGCAGAGCGTACCGCCGGCGCCGCTACAGACCCATACGCGCAAACCGGCCCTGGACGCGCAGGCGCTGGAGCAAATGCAGGGCGCCCGCGCCGAGGAAGCCGCCGCCCGGGCCGCCCAGCAGCGCCAGCGCCAGGCCGACCATGCCGAGCGGGTGCAGGCCCAGGATGCCGAAGCGGCCCGGCAGCGCCAGCAGGCCCAGCACGACTGGCAGGAAAAACAGAACCGCGCCCAGCAGCGTTACGAGCGCCAGCAAAAAGCCGAGCAAAACCAGCGCGGCCAGCACCTGCCGGTGCCCGCTGCGGGCGTCAATCCCCCCGAAAGATGAAATACACCGCCCCCAGCAGGCACAGCCCGGCCCACAGGTAGTCGAGCTTGAGCGGCTCTTTCATGTAGAACACCGCAAACGGCACGAACACCGTCAGGGTCAGCACTTCCTGCAGGATTTTGAGCTGGCCCAGGTTCAGCTCCTGGTAGCCGATGCGGTTGGCGGGCACTTGCAGCAGATACTCGAACAGCGCAATGCCCCAACTGACCAGGGCGGCGATAAACCAGGGCTTGGTACTGAGTTCACGCAGGTGGGCGTACCAGGCAAACGTCATGAATACGTTGCTCATCAGCAGCAACAGGATCGTCCAGTAAGCGGGGCGCATGGGTATAGAAAAAAGGCAAAAAAGTGAAGGCCGCGCATCCTAGTCCAAGCCATTTCGGCCTGCCGTTCTGCGGCCTTATCCCTCGTGCCCATGTCCACCATGCCGTCATCACGCCCCCTTGCCGAACACGTTGAGGCGGCCTTTGCCCCCGAAGGCTGGCTGGCGCGGGGGCTGCCGCAGTTGCGTCCCCGCGCCGGGCAGCAGGCCATGGCGCAGGCCGTGGCCCGGGCGATCGACGATGCCGCCACCCTGGTCGTGGAAGCAGGCACGGGCGTGGGCAAGACCTTTGCCTATCTGGTGCCTGCCTTGCTCAGTGGCCGCAAGGTGGTGATCTCCACCGCCACCAAGGCGCTGCAAGACCAGCTGTTTGAGCGCGATCTGCCCCAGTTGCTGCGCCTGCTGGGCCTGCCCCTGCGGGCCGCGCGGCTCAAGGGGCGCAGCAGTTATCTGTGCCAGTATCGCCTTGCACACATTCACCAAGGCCGCACGCCGCACGACCCGCAGGTGCTGCGCCACATCGCCCAGGTGCAGCAGTGGGCCTTGGCGACCACGGCAGGCGACATGGCCGAGCTGCCCGGCCTGCCCGAAGTCCTGCTGCCCCTGGTGACTTCCACGCGCAGCAATTGCGTGGGCCGGGACTGCGCGTTCTGGGACGCCTGCCACGTCAATCGCGCCCGCGCCCAGGCGTTGCAGGCCGATGTCTGCGTGGTCAATCACCACCTGTTCTTTGCCGACCAGCAGTTGCAGGAGGAGGGCGTGGCCCCTTTGCTGCCCCAGGCCGGCGTGGTGATCGTCGATGAAGCGCACCAGCTCAACGACACCGGGGTGCAGTTTGCCGGTATCACTTTGAGTACGCGCCAGCTCCTGGGCTTTGCCCGCGACGCCATGGCCGTGACCACCGAACATGCGCGGGGTCTGCGGCCCTGGCTGGATTTATTGGTAGCCCTGGAACACACCGTGCAGCAGTGGTGCGCCACGGCAGCCGCCGTGCCCACGGGCGGGCGCCAAAGCTGGCTGGCCGACGCCCCGCAAGGGATTGCCCCTGCGCAGTGGCAGACGCAACTGCACACCGTCGGGCGCAGCCTGCGCCTGATCTGGCAGGCGCTGGACAGCGTGCAGGAGGCCGCCCCCGCCCTGGCACAGCTCCAGACGCGGGCCGGGCAGCTTTTGCACACCCTGGCCCTGTTTGCCCGCCCCGCGCCGCTGGACAGCGTGCGCTGGCTGGATCGCCATGCCCGGCATCTGGTGCTGACCCAGGCGCCCTTGACGGTGGCCCCGCTGCTGCACGCCATCATGCAGGCACCGGCAACGCCGCAAGCCTGGGTGTTCACCTCGGCCACACTGGGCGATAGCGATGATTTGCAATGGTTCACCCGCACCTGCGGCCTGCCCGATGCCCGCACGCTGCGCGTGGCCAGCCCCTTCGACTATCCCACGCAGGCCCGGCTGTACGTGCCGCCCGATGCTCCGCCCGTGCAGGCGCAGGCCGCGCACAGCGCCTTTGTGGCCCGCCTGGCGCAGGAAGGGGCACAGGCATTGGGCGGGCGCACCCTGGTGCTGACCACCACGCTGAAGGCACTGGAGGCCATCGGGGCGCAGTTGCAGCAGCAATTCGGGCAGTCGGGGGGGCTGTTTGGCGGCATCGACGTGCTGGTACAGGGCCAAGGCTCCAAACACGCGTTGCTGGAGCGCTTTCGCCAGGGCACGGTGCAGGGCCGTGGCTGCGTGCTGGTGGCCTCAGCCACGTTCTGGGAGGGTGTGGACATTGCGGGCGATGCGCTGCAATTGCTCGTCATCGACAAGCTGCCCTTTGCCCCGCCGGATGACCCTCTGGTCCAGGCCCGTTCGCAGCAGATGCAGGGGCTGGGGCTGAATGCCTTCACCGACTACCTGCTGCCCGAGGCGGCGATGGCCCTGAAGCAGGGCGTAGGCCGCCTCATCCGCAGCGAAACCGACCAGGGCATGGTGGCGATTGCCGACACCCGCCTGCTGGAAAAAACCTATGGCCCACGCCTGCTGGCCGCCCTGCCGCCGATGCGGCTGCTGACTACGGCGCAGGCGTGGCAGGCCGCCTTACAGCGATTGGGGGAAGAAGAGGCCGTTCAATACCCCAGCGTGCGTCCGTCGGGGTTGCGCGGGTCGGAGTAGCCCCACAGCTCCTGGCCCTGGCCTTGGCGCTGGATTTGGATGGTCTGGGTGCGGCCCATGGCGGGTTTGACGGCGACGTTCTGGCCCTTCTGGCGCAGCAGGTTCAGCGTGTCGGGCGAGAAGCCCTTTTCCACCCGCAGCTCGTCGGGCATCCACTGGTGGTGAAAGCGCGGCGTGGCGGCGGCCTCGGCGGGGTTCATGCCGAAGTCGATGCCATTGACGATCTGCTGCAACACGGTGGTGATGATGCGTGCGCCGCCGGGGCTGCCAGTCACCAGCCAGGGCTTGCCGTCCGGCTGGAGGACGAAGGTCGGCGTCATGGACGACAGCGGGCGCTTGCCCGCCGCCACGGCGTTGGCATCGCCGCCGATCAGGCCGTAGGCGTTGGGCACGCCGGGCTTGGCGGAAAAATCGTCCATCTCGTTGTTCAGCAAAATGCCCGTGCCGGGCGCGACGATGCCGGTGCCGAAGTTGGTGTTGAGCGTGTAGGTGACGGCCACCATGTTGCCCGCCTGGTCCACCACCGAGTAGTGGGTGGTCTGGTCGCTTTCGTAGGGCTGCGGCTTGCCGGGGCGGATGTCCCGGGCGCTGCGTGCCTGGTCGGGGTGGATGTGCCGGGCCAGCGCGTCGGCGTACTTTTTGGCGGTCAGGCCCGCCAGCGGGATGGTGACGAAGGCCGGATCGCCCAGGTATTCGGCCCGGTCGGCGTAGGCCAGCTTCATCGCCTCGGCCATGTGGTGGATGGTCTGTGCGCTGTTGCTGCCCCAGTCCCGGAGCGGCCAGCGCTCCATGATGTTCAGGATTTGCACCAGGTGAACGCCGCCGGAGGAGGGCGGCGGCATGGTCACGATCTGGTAGCCCCGGTAGCTGCCGCGCACCGGCTCGCGTTCGACCACCCGGTAGTTGCGCAGGTCGTGCAAGCCCATGGGGCTGCCGTGGCGGGCCATTTCGGCGGCGATTTGCTGGCCGATGTCGCCCTCGTAAAACGCCTGGGCGCCGTCCCGGGCGATCAGGCGCAGCGAATGCGCCAGGTCTTTTTGCACCAGCAGGTCGCCGGCACGCAGCGGGGCGCCGTTTTTCCAGAAGATGGCCTGGGTGGCATCCCACCGGCCCATGGTGGTTTTTTCCCGTTCCAGCGCCTTGGCCAGGGTTTCGCTGACCGGGTAGCCGGTTTCGGCCAGTTCGATGGCCGGTTGCAGCACGCGGGGCAGCGGCAGCGTGCCCCATTTTTTCAGCGCATGGGCCATGCCCGCCACGGTGCCGGGCACGCCGACGGCATGGTGGGTGTAGAGCGACTGGCCGTCGATCACCTGGCCCTGGTCGTCCAGATACATGCTGCGGTGGGCGGCGGTAGGCGCCATCTCCCGAAAATCCAGGGCCACGCTGTGGCCGGTGGCGGCGTCGTACACCAGCATGAAACCGCCGCCGCCAATGTTGCCCGCGTTGGGCAGCGCCACGGCCAGCGCAAAGCCCACGGCCACGGCGGCATCCACCGCGTTGCCGCCGGCCTGGAGGATGTCCAGGCCGATGCGCGAGGCCAGCGCCTGCTCGGTGGCCACCATGCCATGCCTGGCCACCACGGGGTGGAACACGTCCATGCCCGCGTCGTAGGCGGCGGCAGCCTGTGCGGTGGCCGCAGTCGGCGCCAGCACCGCCGCCGCAGGTGGCAGGGGTGCGGTGCTGCAAGCCGTCAGCAGGGCCAGCGTCAGGCTGGCCAGCAGCCATTTTTTTCGAGAGGAGGGCATGGTGCTTTTTCGTCCCTTTATTTAAAAAAGAAGCTGTTACCGCTGATAAGCAAAGGATTTCAGATACTTTTATACCTGAAACCCTTTATTTATCAGCGGTAACAGCTCCTGTTATTTAAGATTCTTCACCAGCACCTGGCTCTTGCGGTTCCAGTTGTATTTGGCCTTGCGCTCCTGCGGCAGCCAGTCGGGGCTGACCGGCTCGAAGCCGCGCTTGATGAACCAGTGCATGGTGCGGGTGGTCAGCACGAACAGCGTTTTGGCCCCTTCGGCGCGGGCGCGTTGCTCGATGCGTTTGAGCAGCTTTTCCCCGTCGCCCGTGCCCTGGCTGGTGGGCGAGACGGTGACGGCGGCCATTTCCGCCGTGTCGGCGCTGGGGTACATGTGCAGGGCCGCGCAGCCGAAGATCACCCCGTCATGCTCGATGACGGTGTAGCTGGCGATGTCCTGCTCGATCTCGGTGCGGTCGCGCTTGACCAGGGTGCCGTCGTTCTCGAACGGTTCGATCAGCTGGATGATGCTGCCCACGTCGTCGATGGTGGCCTCGCGCAGTTCTTCCAGCTTTTCGTCGATCACCATGGTGCCGATGCCGTCGTGGACGTAGATCTCCAGCAGCAGGGCGCCATCGACGGCAAAGGGCAGGATGTGGCTGCGCTCCACGCCATGCTCGCAGGCCCGCACGCAGTGGCGCAGGTAGAAGCTGGTGTCGGTCGGCTTTTCTGCCGGGGGCAATTGCGCCAGCATGCGCCGCGCCGTAGCCAGGGGGATTTCGGTGTCGATCGGGTTGTCGTCGCTGATCGGCAGCAGCGGGTTGGTGGCTACGCCGGGCACTTCGGTCAGGAAGATCAGCTTGTGCGCCTGCAGTTCGCTGGCCACGCGGGTAGCCACCTCTTCCATCGACAGGTTGAACGCCTCGCCCGTGGGCGAGAAGCCGAAGGGCGAGATCAGCACCATCGCGTCCGAGGCCAGCGCCCGGCGGATCCCTTCGATGTCCACCTTGCGCACCAGGCCGGTGTGCTGGAAATCCACGCCATCGACAATCCCCACGGGCCGCGCGGTGAGGAAGTTGCCGGACATCACCCGCACCCGCGCCCCGGCCATGGGAGTGTTGGGCAGGCCCTGGCTGAAGGCGGCCTCGATTTCGTAGCGCAGTTGCCCGGCGGCCTCCTGGGCGCAATCGAGGGCAATGCTGTCGGTAATGCGCATCCCGGCAGCGTATTGCGGCTCGTGGTTTTTCAGGCGCAACTGCTCGTTGACCTGGGGGCGAAAGCCATGCACCAGCACGATCTGCACGCCCATGGCCTGGATCATCGCCAAGTCCTGCACCAGCGCCTGGAGCTTGCCCGCCGCAATCGCCTCCCCGGTGATGCCGACGACAAAGGTCTGGTGGCGGAACTTGTGGATGTACGGCGCCACCGAGCGAAACCACGGCACGAAAGTGAAATTGAAGACGGTAGACATGGAAGAGGGCATGGTGGCGACCAGGAAAGGAAGGACGGCCCGATTACTGCCGGGCGGCGGCGGTGCGCTCTGCCGCTTCCAGCGTATTGACCAGCAGCATGGTGATGGTCATGGGGCCGACGCCGCCGGGTACGGGGGTGATGAAGCCGGCCACTTCCCGGCAACCGGCGTAGTCCACGTCGCCGCACAGCTTGCCGGCGTCGTCGCGGTTCATGCCCACGTCGATCACTACGGCGCCGGGCTTGACCATGTCGGCGGTCAGCACGTTGCGCTTGCCCACGGCAGCGACCACCACGTCGGCCTGGCGCGTCATGGCCGCCAGGTCGGCGGTGCCGCTGTGGCAGACGGTGACGGTGGCATTGGCGGCCAGCAGCATCATCGCCATGGGCTTGCCGACGATGTTGCTGCGGCCAATGACGACGGCGTGCTTGCCGCGCAAATCCTTCATGCCGATGGATTCGAGCATCTTCATGCAGCCGTAGGGCGTGCAGGCCTTGAAGCCCACTTCACCGACCATCAGCGCCCCGGCGCTGGCGACGTGAAAGCCGTCCACGTCCTTCAGCGGCGAAATGGCTTCGATCACCTTGTGGTCGTCGATGTGCGCCGGCAGGGGCAGTTGCACCAGGATGCCGTGGATGCGGGGGTCGTTGTTCAGCGCCTCGATGCGGGCCAGCAGGGCGGTTTCGGTCAGGTCGGCATCGTATTTTTCCAGCACCGAATGAAAGCCCACGTCCGCGCAGGCCTGCACCTTGTTGCGCACGTAGACCTGGCTGGCCGGGCTGTCGCCCACCAGGATCACGGCCAGGCCGGGCTGCACGCCCTGGGCGGTCAGGGCGGCGGCACGCTGGGTGACTTCGGTACGCAGTTGGGCGGAGAGGGCTTTGCCGTCAATGATCTGGGCAGTCATGGTGGTTTGCTGAAAAAGGAGGGTGATAAAAAAACGCTGCCAGCGATGCTGGGGCAAGCATCCTGGCAGTCCGAGGGCTGGGGGCGATTTTACGCCGTCACTTTTTGGCCGGGGCCCAGGGCCACCTTGAGCAGGTCGGCCACGGTGTTGGCACCCATTTTTTCCATGATGTTGGCGCGGTGCGCTTCCACGGTCTTGATGCTGATGCCCAGGTCGTCGGCAATCTGCTTGTTCAGGCGGCCGGCAACGATGCGTTCCAGCACCTGCGATTCGCGCCCGGTGAGCTTGGACAGCAGCGCCTCGCGCGTGGCCTGCTGCTGCTGGTCGGAAAACGCGGTGCGGGCATGTTCCAGCATGCGCTCGACCACGCTGACCAGGGCGCTTTCGTCGAAGGGTTTCTGGATGAAGTCCAGGGCGCCTTTTTTCATCGTCTCGACCGCCATGGGCACGTCGCCGTGGCCGGTGATGAAGACGATGGGCAGGGGGGAGTTGCGCTCGATCAGCTTGTCCTGCAGCTCCAGGCCCGTCATGCCGTGCATCCGGATATCGGCGATCAGGCAAGCAATTTCACGCGGGTCGTAACGGGCCAGAAAGGCTTCGGCGGACTCGAAGCAGCGCACCCGGTAGTCCTTGCCTTCCAGCAGCCATTGCAGGGAGTCGCGCACTGCTTCGTCGTCGTCCACCACGTAAACGATGCCTTTTTTCGCAGTCATATTCATATGGAGTTCCTTTGTTCCTTATTGTTGGGGGTGGGTGTCCTTGTCTTCCTGCAGGGCCGCCGGATCGGCCAGTGGAATCCAGAAGGAGAAGCAGCAGCCCGTGACCTCCGAACCATTGTAGAGGTTCTGCGCCTGCAATCGGCCGCTGTGCGACTCGACAATGCTGCGGCACAGGTTCAGGCCAATGCCCATGCCTTCGCTCTTGGTGCTGAAAAACGCTTCGAACAAACGCTCCAGCACCTGCGGCGGCAGGCCGGGGCCGGTGTCCTGGATGGCGAACTCCACGCCCGGGCGCTGTTCCAGCGTTTTCGGGCGCACCAGCAGTTCGACGCTGCGCTGGCCTTCGGGGCGGCCGCCGTGGTCGATGGCTTCGGCGGCGTTTTTCATCAGGTTCACCAGCACCTGCTCGATCAGAATCGCATCGGCCAGCACCGGCGGCAGCCGCGCGGCGATGTGGTGCGACAGGCGCACGTTGCGTCGGCGCAGCTCGATGTTGGCCAGCTCCATGGCTTCGGCCACCATGTCCTCGACCTGCGCCGGGGCGCGATTGGGCTTGCTGCGCTTGACGAAGGAGCGGATGTGCTGGATCACCTGCCCGGCACGTTGTGCCTGATGGGCGGTTTTCTCCAGGGCAAAGCGCATCTGGCTTTCGGTCAGGCTGCCGCTGTCCAGGCGCGAGAGCATTCCGCTGCAGTAGTTGTTGATGGCGGTGAGCGGCTGGTTCAGTTCATGCGCCACGCTGGACGCCATTTCCCCCATGGTGATCAGGCGGCTGGCGGTCTGGGCGCGTTCGGCCTGCTGGGCGGCCTGTTCCTCGGCCAGATGGCGGGCGGTGATGTCGGTGGCGATCACCATCTGCGCCAAGCGGCCATCGACCCAGGTCAGGTAGCGCGAGCGCACTTCCAGCCATTTGCCCAGCTCGGGCCAGTACACCTCGGCATTCTTGTTGCGCACCTTGGGACGCAGGCTGATGGCGTTGTCGTCCTCCTGCGGGCTGGTTTTCAGGATGCCTGCCTGCTGCAGCAGTTGCAGGTGGCCGCCGGTCTGCGAGCCGAACCACTGGCGGTACAGCTTGTTGGCAAACAGCAGTTCGGCACTGCCCAGCGGGGCCACGGAAACCGAGGCGTCCAGCGATTCCAGCACGATGGTGAAGCGCTCGTGCGAGGCGGCCAGCTGGGCGCGGATGCGGTTGGGCTCGGTAATGTCGGTGATCGACGACATCCAGCCCGTATGCTGGCCATGCGCATCGATCAGGGGCGAGACATACAGCCGGGCATCGAAACAGCTGCCGTTCTTGCGCTGCACGCGCACCTGGAAACCGCCGGGCATGGTTTTGCCGGACAGCTCGTCCTTCAACTTGAGCATCAAACTGTTTTGCTCTTCCTTGGGCCAATAGGGGTAGGGCGGCAGCTGCCCGACCAGTTCGGCCTCGTCCCAGCCGGTCATCTGGCAGAAGGCGGCATTCACGTAGGTGATGCGCCCGTGCAGGTCCAGGGCCCGCATGCCGGTCAGGATGGAGTTTTCCATCGCCCGGCGGAAGTTGGTCTCGGCCACCAGCGCTTCCTGCGTGCGCAGGCGCTTGCCGGTATGGCGCCAGGTGCCCAGCAGCAGCCAGGCCGTCAGCACGCTCAGCGAACCGACCAGCCAGAACAGGCCATTGCCGACCAGTCCGGGGGAAGTGCGGTAGGCCTGCGCCGACATGGACAGCGAATCGCCGACCGGCATGATGGGGATGGTGTAGGCCTTCAGGGGCTTGAAGCTGAGCCAGGGCAGGCTCAGGCGCGGCTGGGTGTGCGAAGCCACCGGGTTGGACAGCACCTGCCCCTGGGCATCGAGCATGTTTACCGTGTAGCGCGAGAGAACCTCTGTCGGCGTGGCGTAGCGCAGCAGGTTGTCGACGGAATACTCGATCAGCACCGTGCCCAGAAAGCGTGTTCCGGCGGTAATCGGCACTTGCAACTGCAGCATGGGCACGGGCATTCCGGTGCGGGCCAGCGGCTGGAGGTAGACGCTGTGCGGCTGCTGACGGATGGCGGTGAATACCTCGAAGGTCGGCCCGGGCGGCAAGGGCAGGGCGGCGATGTGCAGCTGTTCGGGGGGCACGGTGGGCGCTGCCTGGCTGATGATGACGCGGCCCTCGGGGTTGATCCAGGTGATGGCCTGCAGCTCCGGGTACTGGGTGATGAAAGTTTCGGCCCGGCTGGCAAATTCGGCCGTGCCGACCTGCTCGGTGGCGACGTCGCGGGCCAGACGCATGATTTGTTCCTGACGCTCCAGCAGGCGCAGGCGCATGCGTTGTTGGGCGTAGTCCACGGCCCGGATCAGGGCGTCCTGTTCGCGCTCCTGCTCCTCGGTGCGCAGGTACCAGAACGACGCGGCAATGGCGACGAGAAACAACGCCACGGAAATCAAGGGGGCAATCGCCGCCAGCCGGTCTTGCCGGGTGGGCGACAGGCTGCGCCACCACGAGCGCCACCAGCGGGTCGGCGGTTCCAGTGAAAAGGGATTGGTCGGGGCGAGGTCGGAATGGTGGTGCGATGGCGGCGTCGGCATGGACGAAAGTGTAGGGGAGATGCCGACCACCGCTGCTGCAAATGTTGCCTGGCCGGCAATGTGCGTTTGCAGCAATATTTCATATTAAGAAAAGTAAAGGCACTATTTGAAATTGAAAAGAAATATGCGACACTGTTGCCCGCAGACGCATTGCAGACCCGCGCTAATCGGGATTGCACAGACCTGTATCCAAAGGGTATATCCCGTCACTGTGCTGCGTGCGTTTTACAAGTAAAGCCAAGCCTCTTGATCTGGAGACGACAACCATGACCACCCAACCTACGACACCGAACACGCCTGCCCTGGACCCACAGGAAACCCGCGAATGGATGGACGCGCTGTCCGCCGTCATCGACCGCGAAGGTGCGCAATACGCCCACCAGCTCATCGAAGAAATGCTGGAGCACGCCCGCCAGAACAGCATCGATCTGCCGTTCTCGGCCAACACCGGCTACGTGAACACCATCGAACCGGCGCAGGAAACCCGCTGCCCCGGCAACATCCACATCGAAAAACGCCTGCGGGCCTTCATGCGCTGGAATGCGATGGCGATGGTCGTGCGTGCCAACCGTCTGCACCCGGCCGACGGTGGCGACCTGGGCGGCCACATCGGCTCGTTTGCCTCGCTGGCGTCCATGTGGGGCGCGGGCTTCAACCACTTCTGGCACGCCGAGAGCGAAAACCACGGCGGCGACTGCATCTACTTCCAGGGCCACAGCGCCCCCGGCATCTACGCCCGCGCCTACCTGGAAGGCCGCATCACCGAAGAGCAGCTGGAAAACTTCCGTCAGGAAGTGGACGGCAACGGCCTGTCCAGCTACCCCCACCCCAAGCTGATGCCCGGCTTCTGGCAGTTCCCCACCGTCAGCATGGGCCTGGGGCCGATGATGGCCATCTACCAGGCCCGCTTCCTGAAGTACCTGCACGCCCGCGGCATTGCCGATACGGCCAACCGCCGCGTCTGGGTGTTCCTGGGCGACGGTGAAATGGACGAACCCGAAAGCAAGGGCGCCATCAGCCTGGCCGCCCGCGAGAACCTGGACAACCTGATCTTCGTCATCAACTGCAACCTGCAGCGCCTGGACGGCCCGGTGCGCGGCAACGGCAAGATCATCCAGGAGCTGGAAGGCGACTTCCGCGGCGCGGGCTGGAACGTCATCAAGCTGCTGTGGGGCAAGGGTTGGGACGACCTGCTGGCCCGCGACAAGAGCGGCAAGCTCAAGCAGCTGATGATGGAAACCCTGGACGGCGACTACCAGACCATGCGTGCCATGGACGGTGCCTACATCCGCAAGCACTTCTTCGGCAAGTACCCCGAGACGCTCAAGCTGGTCGAGCACCTGACCGACGACGACATCTGGGAACTGCGCCGTGGTGGCCATGAACCGGAAAAGGTCTATGCCGCCTTCCATGCCGCCAACGAGCACAAAGGGCAGCCGACGGTGCTGCTG
>JAHRXD010000138.1 GCA_019104825.1 Comamonas sp. | reverse complement strand
CGGTAAATGAACATGATGATGTCTGCATCCTGCTCGATGGCGCCGGATTCACGCAGGTCGCTCATCATCGGGCGCTTGTCGGTGCGCTGCTCGACCGAGCGGTTAAGCTGCGACAGCGCAATCACCGGGCACTGCAGCTCTTTGGCCAGCATCTTCAGCCCGCGCGAGATTTCGCCCAACTCGGTGGCCCGGTTGTCGCCACTGGTGCCGCTGCCTGAGCCGCTCATGAGCTGCAAGTAGTCCACCACGATCAGCCCCAGCTTGCCGCAGCTGCGCGCCAGGCGGCGGGCGTTGGCCCGCAGTTCTGAAGGGGTCAGGCCCGGGGTTTCGTCCATGTGCAGCGGTACCTGGCGCTACGATTCGATGGCCTCGGACAGGCGCGACCATTCTTCATCGGTCAATTTGCCGGTGCGCAGATTGCCTTGGTTGATGCGGCCAATTGAGCCGACGATACGCACCGCCAGCTGCGCAGCGCCCATTTCCATCGAGAAGATGGCCACGGGCAATTGCTCATGCAGCGCCACGTGCTCCGCAATGTTCACGGCAAACGAGGTCTTGCCCATCGACGGCCGCGCGGCCAGCACTACCAGGTCGCCCGCTTGCAGGCCGCTGGTCATGCGATCCAGATCGGCAAACCCCGTGGGCACGCCGGTGACATCCATGGGGTTGTCGGCCATTTCCTGTACGCGATCGAGCAAATCGACCACCAAGGTATCGAGCGACTGAAAGCCCTGCTTCATGCGCGAGCCTTCTTCCCCGATAGCGAAAATCTTTTGCTCCGCTTCGTCCAGGATGCGCTCTACCGGCTTGCCCTGGGGGTTTTGTGCCTGGGTGGCGATTTCATCGCTGGCCGTAAGTAATTTGCGCAAAATCGCCTTCTCGCGCACGATTTCTGCATAGCGGCGAATGTTCGTCGCGCTGGGTACGTACTGGGCCAGTTGGTTGAGGTACACAATGCCACCCACCTCCTGCGCCTTGCCCTGGGCTTGCAGGTGTTCAAACACCGTGATCACATCGGCCGGTTTGCTGTCATTGATCAGCTTGCTCACCGCCATGAAGATCAAGCGGTGCTCGTGGCGGTAAAAGTCACCCTCCGTGAGCAGGTCGCCCACGCGGTCCCAGGCGTTGTTGTCCAGCAGCAGGCCACCCAACACACTCGATTCCGATTCCATCGAAAACTGCGGCAGGCGCAACTGGGCCAAATCCAGGTCGTGGGGCATATCGGCCGACGCAGAGGGTGCAAAAATTTCGGCCTCATCCAGAGGGGGCATCACGGGTTCCATGGGTATCTTTATCAGCAAAAAAGCCCGAAATGGTAGCCCAGTCAAGCAAAACCCTGGCATCCACTGGCCGTCATTTTGCTGCAATGCAGCAAATCTATTGTTGTTCTTCTTGGGGAGCCGCTACACTGAGGCGATTGCCCCGACCCTCATCCTCGCAGACACCATTCCTAGGAGAAGCATTCGTGTCCACCAAGCCTGAGAAAACTCAAAAAACTCCCACCGCCAAAGCACTTCCGATCACGACCAGCTGCGCCAACGATCCGGCCACAGAAACACCCAATCCTGCAGTACGCAAAACGCCGCTGGATATCAAGATGCTGGCCGGTCTGGCCAAGATGACCCACTCCCTGTCGCCCATGTCGCTGTCCCTGGCGGGCATCGACTGGGCCGGCCACTTGGCTTTTGCCCCTGGCAAGCGCCTGGAGCTGTTCAGCCTGGGCCTAGAGCAAATGCAACAACTGTGGCAAAACGCCCTGCCCCGGCCCACCGATGCGCCGCAAGCACCGGCCGCCAAGCCCGATCGCCGTTTTGCCGACCCAGCCTGGCAGCAGTGGCCATTCAACGTGACCAGCCAAGCCTTCTTAAATACCGAAACGTGGTGGAAATCGGCCACCCAGAACCTGCCCGGTGTCTCTAAGCACCACGAAGATGTGGTGTCCTTCATGGCCCGGCAAGGGGTGGACATGCTCTCGCCGGGCAACTACCCACTGACCAACCCCGTGGTGCTACAAAAAACCATGGAAACCGGCGGTGCCAATTTGCAACAGGGCATGCTCAACTTTCTGGACGACCTGGGCCGCACCAGCCAAGGTCTGCCGCCAGCGGGCACCGAGGATTATGTTGTGGGCAAAAACATTGCAGCCACCCCCGGCAAAGTGGTGTACCGCAACCGCTTGATCGAGCTGATCCAGTACAGCCCCACCACCGACAAAGTGCAGCCTGAGCCGGTGCTGATCGTGCCCGCCTGGATCATGAAGTACTACATCCTGGACCTGTCGGCGCACAACTCGCTCATCAAATACATGGTCAGCCAGGGCCACACGGTGTTTTGCATCTCGTGGAAAAACCCCGGTGTGGACGAAGCCACCCTGTGCATGGACGACTACCTGGCCCTGGGCGTAGAGGCCGCGCTGGATGCCATCAACGCCATCGTGCCCAAGCAAAAAGTCCACGCTGCCGGTTACTGCCTGGGCGGCACACTGCTGTCGATCGCCAACGCCGCCATGGCCCGTGACGGGCAGGACCGCCTGGCCTCGATGACGCTGTTTACCGCACAAACTGACTTTACCGAGCCGGGCCAGCTGGCGCTGTTCATCGACGACAGCCAACTGGCCATGCTCGAAGCCCAAATGCGCGAAACCGGCTACCTGCAGGCCGGGCAGATGGTAGGGGCCTTCCAGCTACTCAACTCCTACGACATGCTGTGGTCGCGCATGGTCAGCGAATACCTGCTGGGCGAGCGCGGCAAGATGATCGACCTGATGGCCTGGAATGCCGATGCCACGCGCATGCCGGCGCTGATGCATGCCCAGTACCTGCGCCGACTGTTCCTGAACAACGACCTGGCCGGCGGCCGCTAC
>JAHRXD010000238.1 GCA_019104825.1 Comamonas sp. | reverse complement strand
AGATCGAGCCGCCCGAGCTCGAGATGCGCGTCGCCATCCTGCTCGCCAAGGCGCAGGCGGAGAACGTGCGTCTGGAGGAAAGCGTCGCCTTCTTCATCGCCAAGCAGGTGCGTTCCAACGTGCGCGAACTCGAAGGCGCGTTGCGCAAGATCCTGGCGTACTCGCGCTTCAACCAGAAGGAAATCTCCATCCAGCTCGCCCGCGAGGCGCTGCGCGACCTGCTCTCCATCCAGAACAGGCAGATCAGCGTGGAGAACATCCAGAAGACGGTGGCCGACTATTACAAGATCAAGGTCGCAGACATGTACAGCAAGAAGCGCCCGGCCAGCATCGCCAGGCCGCGCCAGATTGCCATGTACCTGGCCAAGGAGCTGACGCAAAAGAGCCTGCCCGAGATCGGAGAGCTTTTCGGCGGGCGCGACCACACCACGGTGCTGCACGCGGTGCGCAAGATTGCGGGCGAGCGCCAGCAACTCACCGAACTGAACCAGCAGCTGCATGTGCTGGAGCAGACCCTGAAAGGCTGATGCGGGTACAGCCCCGGAGGGAAATCGCCCCATTCAAGGGCAAAATGGCGGGCTGTGCAGCAGGGAGGAGGCAGGGTCCATGCCGCTGTCCGCGCACCGCACCCCAAAACCACAAGAGGTTGACATGATCGTCCTGAAGGCAACACAAGACAAGGTTCTCGCGGTTCTGCAATCGGTGGCAGGCATCGTCGAGCGCCGCCACACTCTGCCCATTCTGGCCAATGTGCTGATCCGCAAGACCGGCAGTGCGCTGCAACTGACCACCAGCGACCTCGAAGTGCAGATCCGCACCACCGCCGAACTGGGCGGCGACACGGGCGACTTCACCACCACCGTGAATGCGCGCAAGGTCATCGACGTGCTGCGCACCATGCCGTCCGACCAGACGGTGAGCCTGGAGTCCAGCCAGGACAAGCTGCTGCTCAAAGGCGGCAAGAGCCGCTTCACGCTGCAGACGCTGCCTGCGGCCGACTTTCCTCTGGTGCAGGAGGCCGCCAACTTCGGCCCGGCCTTCAGCGTGCCGCAAAAGACACTCAAGCACCTGCTGGGCCAGGTGGCGTTTGCCATGGCGGTGCAGGACATCCGCTACTACCTCAACGGCATCCTGTTCGTGGCCGAAGGCAAGCAGCTCAGCCTGGTGGCCACCGACGGCCACCGCCTGGCCTTTGCCAGCGCCACGCTGGATGTGGAAGTGCCCAAGCAGGAAGTGATCCTGCCGCGCAAGACCGTGATCGAGCTGCAGCGCCTGCTCAGCGACACCGACGGCGCGCTCGAAATGCGCTTTGCCAGCAACCAGGCCAAGTTCAGCTTTGGCGCGCTCGAATTCGTCACCAAGCTGGTCGAGGGCAAGTTCCCTGACTACAACCGCGTCATTCCGCGCAACCACCACAACAGCGTGACCCTGGGCCGTGCGCCGTTGCTGGCCAGCCTGCAGCGCACCGCCATCATGACCACTGACAAGTTCAAGGGCGTGCGCCTGAACATCGAGCCGGGCCAGCTGCGCGTGGCCAGCAACAATGCCGAGCAGGAAGAGGCGGTAGACGAGCTCGACATCGATTACGGCGGCGACGCCATCGAGATCGGCTTCAACGTCACCTATCTGATTGATGCCCTGTCCAACATGGGCCAGGACATGGTGAAGATCTCGCTGGCCGATGGCAACAGCTCGGCCCTGCTGACGCTGCCCGACAGCGACAGCTTCAAGTACGTCGTGATGCCGATGCGCATTTGACGAATTTGCTATTTGTTTTATAGCTACTAGCGCTTGTCCATATTGCGCCAGAGCCCATTTTCTATTGAAGACTCCGGAAACACCTGCGTTTCCCCCGACAGCCAAGGCCAATCATGACCGCTGAAACCCAACTGCCCGAGCCCGAAGACAACGGCAACGGCGCCCCCGCCGTGCCCAAGATTGATGCCCACCAGGCCGGCGCGAGCGAAGGCTACGGCGAAGGCGCCATCACGATCCTGGAAGGCCTGGAGGCCGTGCGCAAGCGCCCCGGCATGTACATCGGCGACACGAGCGACGGCACCGGCCTGCACCACCTGGTGTTCGAGGTGGTGGACAACTCCATCGACGAGGCGCTGGCCGGCCACTGCGACGACATCCTGGTCACCATCCACGCCGACGGCTCGCTCTCCGTCATCGACAACGGCCGGGGCATTCCCACCGGCGTGAAGATGGACGACAAGCACGAACCCAAGCGCTCGGCCGCCGAAATCGCCCTGACCGAACTGCACGCTGGCGGCAAGTTCAATCAGAACAGCTACAAGGTCTCCGGCGGCCTGCACGGCGTGGGCGTGTCGTGCGTGAACGCGCTGTCCTGCTGGCTCAAACTCACCGTGCGCCGGGGCGGCAAGGTGCATGAAATCGACTTTGCCCGGGGCGTCGCGCAGAACCGGCTGATCGAAGTGGTCGATGGCTTTGAAACCTCGCCCATGCGCGTCGTCGGCGACACCGACAAGCGCGGCACCAAGGTTCACTTTCTGCCCGACACGGAAATCTTCAAGGAAAACCACGAGTTCCGCTACGAAGTGCTGGCCAAGCGCCTGCGCGAACTGTCCTTTTTGAACAACGGCGTGCGCATCCGTTTGAAGGACGAGCGCGACGGCAAAGAGGATGACTTCTCCGGCGCCGGCGGCGTCAAGGGCTTTGCCCAGTTCATCAACGGCACGAAAAAAGTACTGCACCCCACCACCTTCTACGCCGAAGGCACCCGCCCGGCAGAAAGCTACGGCGGCATCCCCGGCACCGAAATCGGCGTGGAAGTGGCCATGCAGTGGAACGACAGCTACGTCGAGCAGGTGCTGTGCTTCACCAACAACATCCCCCAGCGCGACGGCGGCACCCACCTGACCGGCCTGCGGGCGGCCATGACGCGCGTCATCGGCAAATACATCGAGCAGAACGAGCTGGCAAAAAAAGCCAAGGTGGACGTGACCGGCGACGACATGCGTGAAGGCCTGTGCTGCGTGCTGTCGGTGAAGGTGCCCGAACCCAAGTTCAGCAGCCAGACCAAGGACAAGCTGGTGTCCAGCGAAGTGCGTGCCCCGGTGGAAGACATCGTGGCCAAGACGCTGACCGACTTCCTGGAAGAAAACCCCCAGGATGCCAAGGTGCTGTGCAGCAAGATCATCGACGCCGCCCGTGCCCGCGACGCCGCCCGCAAGGCGCGTGAAATGACGCGCCGCAAGGGCGTGCTGGACGGCATGGGGATGCCCGGCAAACTGGCCGACTGCCAGGAAAAAGACCCGGCGCTGTGCGAAATCTACATCGTGGAGGGTGACTCGGCCGGCGGCTCGGCCAAGCAGGGGCGCGACCGCAAATTCCAGGCCATCCTGCCGCTGCGCGGCAAGATCTTGAACGTGGAAAAAGCCCGCTACGAAAAGCTGCTGTCCAGCCAGGAAATCATCACCCTCATCACCGCCCTGGGCACCGGCATCGGCAAGGTGAGCGAGGACAGCGGCAAAAGCAACAGCGACGACTACAACCCGGAAAAGCTGCGCTACCACCGCATCATCATCATGACCGACGCGGACGTGGACGGCGCCCACATCCGCACCCTGCTCTTGACCTTCTTCTACCGCCAGATGCCCGAACTGGTCGAGCGCGGCCACATCTACATCGCCCAGCCACCGCTCTACAAGGTCAAGAACGGCAAGGAAGAGCTGTACCTGAAGGACGGCCCGGCACTGAACCGCTACCTGCTGAGAATCGCCCTGCGCGATGCCAGCGTCAGCACCGGCGGCAGCACCCCGCGCACCATCGAAGGCGAAGAACTGCAACGCCTGGCCAACATGCACCTGGCCGCCGAAAACGTCATCGAGCGCCTGTCCAACTTCATGGACATGGAAGCCCTGCGGGCCATTGCCGACGGCGTGCAAATCCACCTCGAAACGCTGGAAGACGCGGCCGCCTGCGCCCCGGTGCTGGAAGCCAAACTGCGCGAACTGACCACCACCGGCGTGCCCGCCGACGTGACGGCTGAAATCGACCCGCAGACGGAAAACCCCATCCTGCGCATCAGCCGCCACCACCACGGCAACGTCAAAAGCTCCATCCTCACGCAGGAGTTCGTGCGCAGCAGCGACTACGCCGCCCTGAGCGCCGAGGCGCAAAGCTTCAACGGCCTGCTGCAAGACGGCGCCAAAGTGCAGCGCGGCGAAGGCGACAAGGCCCGCACGGAAAAAGTCGCCGACTTCCGCAGCGCCATGCAATGGCTGATCCACGAAGCCGAACGCACCACCGCCCGCCAGCGCTACAAGGGCCTGGGCGAAATGAACCCCGAACAGCTCTGGGAAACCACCATGGACCCCAACGTGCGCAGCCTGCTGCAAGTGCAGGTCGGCGACGCCATCGAAGCCGACCGCGTGTTCACCATGCTCATGGGCGACGAGGTCGAGCCGCGCCGGGATTTCATCGAGACGAATGCGCTGCGGGCGGGGAATATTGACGTTTGAACGTCAAGCACCAGCGATAGCCAATGCCAGGAAAACGCTGGCGTTTTCTGGGTGAATACACCAGAGGCTGCCGCCAGCCCCTGGTAGTTTGGCCCCTGCCTATCCGGCAGTATCGACCAGCACCAGCTCGGTATCTTCACCGGCAGTCACAGCAATCACCTGCTCGCCATGGATGGCGGCGCCGTCGCGGGCATTCAAGGGCATGCCGTTGACTTGGGCCTGCCCTTTGGCCAGTACCAGATAGCCATAGCGGTCGGCATCGGCAAACCGGTATTCCACGGTTTCCCCGGCCCGTACCGTTGCGCCCAGAACGCGGGCGTCGGTGCGGATCGGCAGGGCGTCGGCATCGCCCTCCATCCCGCTGGCCAGGGTGACGAAGCGGCCCGCCCGGTCGCCCCGGGGGAAGGGCTTGGTGCCCCAGGCGGGCTGCTCGCCGTTGCGGGTGGGCAGGATCCAGATCTGGAAGATACGGGTGGCTTGCGCTTCCAGGTTGTATTCGGAATGGCGGATGCCGGTGCCCGCGCTCATTACCTGGACGTCCCCGGCCACGGTGCGGCCCTCGTTACCCAGGCTGTCGCGGTGGGTGATCGCCCCTTCGCGCACGTAGGTGATGATTTCCATGTCGGCATGGGGATGCGGCGGGAAGCCGGTGCCCGGGGCAATGGTGTCGTCGTTCCAGACCCGCAGCATTCCCCAGTGCAGCCGCTCGGGGTCGTGATACTCGGCAAAGGAAAAGTGGTGCTTGGCATCGAGCCAGCCGTGGTGGGCAGCGCCCAGGCTTTCCAGCGGACGGCGTTCGATCATGGTGTTCTCCTGGTGGGATGGTTGTTGACAGCGTCAGTCTAGAAAAGCGCCACTGCGCTGAGAAGCCCCAGAATCGGGTTTCATTGTTTCTGCTTTCGGCATAAACACCATGGCCGATGCCACACCGCACAACGCCACGCCCCAATGAAAAGCCGCCTGGGGCGAATCCCTCAGGCGGTGGCCGTTCAGAACGAACCGAACACGGTGCCCAGCGCAATGACGGCCGTCAAAGCGATCAGCGGCATGACGATGGTCATCATGGCAATGTTCAGGTACGACTGGCGGTGCGTCAGCCCGCAGATCGACAGCAGGGTGATGATGGCGCCGCAGTGCGGCAGGGTGTCGAACACCCCGGCAGACATGACGGCCACGCGGTGCAGCAGGTCGGGGCTGATGCCGGCTTCCACGGCCATCTTCAGGTAGTCCGCACCCAGGGTTTGCAGGGCAATCGACAGGCCGCCCGAGGACGAGCCGGTAATCCCGGCCAGCACGTTCATGGCCACGGCTTCCGAGATCAGCGGATTGCTGGAAACGTTCAGCACCGCATCGCGGATGATGGCAAAGCCCGCCAGGCTGGCAATCACTGCGCCGTAGCCCACTTCCGAAGCGGTATTGAAGATCGGCAGCATGGAACCCAGCACGCCCTTGTTGATGGTCTGCTGCAGGTTCACCCAGCGCCCCAGGCCCAGCAGCACCAGGGTGATGCACGAAAC
Organism: Comamonas sp.; assembly: GCA_019104825.1. Classification (GTDB taxonomy): domain Bacteria; phylum Pseudomonadota; class Gammaproteobacteria; order Burkholderiales; family Burkholderiaceae_C; genus Comamonas; species Comamonas nitrativorans. Next base: position 3,462 of record JAHRXD010000238.1, on the reverse strand, counting down.
CACCAGGGCGATGATCAGCGCCCACATGCCGGTTTGCTTGCTGGCGTCCATCGACGCAAAGCGCTCTGCCAGGAAGTCCCAGTGCATTCCCGGAAAGATACCGTAGGTGAACAGGGCGTTGACGCCGATCACCAGCACCAGCGGCAACAGCGCCAGCAGCAGGGGCATGGTGCGCCGGGCGTCGCCGGCCATGTCGGCCTCGCCCACCTGGCCTTTGGCCTCCAGGTTGTCGGCATGAATGCCGTAGCCCTCGCCCTGGGCACGGGCCGCGCGTTCGCGCGAGCGCAGCCAGAGCATCCCCAGTGCAAAAATGATGGCCGAGCCGATCAGACCCAGTCCCGGTGCGGCAAAGGTGTTGGTGCCGTAGAACTTGATGGGGATGGCGTTCTGGATTGCCGGAGTGCCCGGCATGGCCGTCATGGTGAAGGTGAACGAGCCCAGGGCAATCGCCGGGGCGACCAGCCGCTTGGGAATGTCGGCATCCTGGAACAGCGACTTGGCAATCGGATAGATCGCGAATGCCACGACGAACAGCGATACCCCGCCGTAGGTCAGGATGGAGCAGGCCAGCACCACCGTCAGGATGGCATGCTTTGGCCCCAGCGTGCGCTCGATCCACTGGGCGATGGCTGTGGCTGCGCCCGAATCGGCCATCAGTTGGCCAAACAAGGCGCCCAGCAGGAAGACCGGGAAAAAGGCCAGGACGTAATTGCCCAGGGCCCGCATGAAGGTATCTGTATAAATGGGCAGCAGCACCGCCACATCCCCGGACAACAACACCGCCAACGCGGCCATCAGCGGTGCCAGCAACAGCACCGTGTAACCACGGTATGCCAAAAACATCAGCAGCAGCAGCGAAACAACAATTGCCAGCGTACTCAAAACATCTCCTTGTTACTTAAGCAAGGGGGCGATTGTGCGTGGTTTATGTTGAATCCATTTGTCGTTGAAACTACGTATGCGTGTTGCTACAGAGCCGATTTTTCTTGGCCAGGCCTACGCCGCCAGTACCCAGCTGCCGGACTTGCCGCCGTGCTTTTCCAGCACGCGGATGCCTTCCATCACCATGGTTTTGTCGGCGGCTTTGCACATGTCATAAATAGTTAGCAGGCCCACCTGGACAGCGGTGAGTGCTTCCATTTCCACACCGGTTTGCCCCACGGTCTGCACGGTGGCGGTGCAGGTAATGGCGTTTGCGTCGGGCTGCAGGGCGAAGTCCACCGCCACGCGGGTCAGCGCCAGGGGGTGGCACAGAGGGATGAGGTCGCTGGTTTTTTTGGCGGCCATGATGGCGGCAATGCGGGCCACGCCCAGCACGTCGCCTTTCTTGGCGCTGCCGCTGCGCACCAGCGCCAGGGTGGCAGGCTGCATGGTGATGCGGCCCTGGGCAATGGCGGTGCGTTCGGTGGCGGCCTTGGCGCCCACGTCCACCATATGGGCCTGGCCCTGGGCGTCGAAATGGGTAAGGGGAGAGGCGGGGGAAGAAGGTGTCGCGGGCATGGGCAGCGCTCCAGGGATGAACCAGTGGCAAAAACGGGCATCATAAGCATCCACCGAAAGGATTCGCCCATCATGCCTGCCCCTTGGTTTTCGCACCGCTGTGTCCGTACTTTGCTCTCCACCCTGTGCCTGGCGGGGGCGTTGGCCAGCGCTCCTGCCATCGCCCAGGTGCAATTGCCGCACCTGGGCGATGGCGCCGAGCTGACGATCAGCCAGGAGCGCGAGCTGGGCGACAGCATCATCACCAGCCTGTACCGCGACCCGGACTACCTGGACGATGCGCCGCTGCACGCCTACGTCATGCAGATCTGGCAGCCCTTGGTGCAGGCGGCCCTGCAACGCGGCGACCTGAGCGAGGAGCTGTACCAGCGCTACGCTTGGCAGGTGCTGCTCGGGCGCGACCGCACGATCAACGCCTTTGCCCTGCCGGGGGGCTATCTGGGCGTACACACCGGCCTGATCGGCGCCGTGACCAGCCGCGACGAGCTGGCCACGGTGATGGCGCACGAACTCAGCCACGTCACCCAGCGCCACATTGCCCGCATGTTTGCCGAAGACAAGAAGAACATGCCCCTGCTGATCGGCAGCCTGCTGCTGGGGGCGCTGGCCGCTTCGTCCAGTCCGGATGCAGCGCAGGCGCTGATCATCGGCGGGCAGGCTGCCGCCGTGCAGAACCAGTTGAGCTTTTCACGCGACATGGAGCGCGAGGCCGACCGCGTGGGCTTCAACTTGCTGGCCCCGGCGGGGTTCAACCCCCAGGGCGCAGCCAGCATGTTCGACAAATTGCAGCAGGCCAGCCGCTTGAACGACAACGGCAGCTGGCCCTATCTGCGCAGCCACCCGCTGACCAGCGAACGTATCGCCGACATGCAGTCCCGCGTGCCGCACGGCAGCGCCGCACCGCTGCAAACGCAATGGGAGGACGCCATGATGGCCGCCCGTGCCCGGGTGCTGAGCCAGCCCGGCGTCGATCGCCTGCGCCAATGGCAGGCCCAGCCCCGGCACAGCGACTTTGACCAGCAGCCGGCGGTGCAACAGGCGGCCATCCTGTATGCCGCCGCCCTGGCCAGCCAGCAGTTGCGTGACAACGCCAAGGCACAGGAACTGTGGCGCCAGCTTGATGCCCTGGTGCCCTCCGGCGAGGCCGCCGCCCGGCGCCAAAGCGCCTGGCTGGGGGCCGAGCTGGCCCTGGCCGCCGAACAGCCCCAGCAAGCCCTGGATCTGGTCGAGCGCAGCCAGTCGCCCAAGCTGCGCCCGGCCGTGCTGCTCAAGTCCCAGGCGCTGCTGGCGCTGCGGCGCCCTGCGCCGGTCAGCGACAGCTTGCAGACCTGGGTGACGCTGCACCCCGAAGATGCCCACGCCTGGCAGTTGCTGGCGCAGGCGTGGCAGGCACAAAACCAGCCGCTGCGGGCACTGCGGGCGCAGGCCGAGGCGCAGGTGGCGATCCGGGATTTCAGCGCCGCACAAGACCGCCTGAAGGCGGCGCAGGATCTGGCCCGGCGCAGCAGTGGTCAGGATCACATCGAGGCCTCGATCATCGACACGCGCCTGCGGGCCGTGACCGAGTTACTGCGGGAACAGTCGCGCAAGCAGTGAGTCGATCACCAGCCCCAGCGCCGAATACAGCAAGGCCCCCCACACGGCGGCCCAGAAGCCGTTGACCTGCAACCCGCCCAGCAGCGCCGAGGCGAGCCAGAACACCAGACCATTCACCACGACCAGGAACAGCCCCAGCGTTACCAGCGTCACCGGCAGCGTCAGCAGCACCAGCACCGGGCGCACTACCGTATTGAGCAGCCCCAGGATGATGGCCGCCCACAGCGCCGAGGTCAGGCTATGCACCTGCACCCCGCTGTAGACATTGGCCACCAGCAGCAGCGCCCCGGCATTGAGCAGCCATTGCACGAGTAATCGGGTCATAGTGTTTCCTCCTGTGGGTTACGGGGCGGGGCGGGCCGCCTT
>JAHRXD010000095.1 GCA_019104825.1 Comamonas sp. | reverse complement strand
ATGAATTTGCCATGCTCCGGTTTCCCTTGGCCAAGGTGTTCTCTCAGGAGAGCCAATACCCTGCCGCCATGCGTGGCCACCTGGTGCTCAAGGACAAGCGCAAAGCGGATGCAACCGATGAGCAGGAGCTTGTTCCAGCTTTAACGGTGCCATCGAACACTGCTGCAACCGAACCCAATACAGCTGAAACAGCAGTGCCTGCAGGGCTTCAGGTTGCGCCAGATCTGCCGAGCAACAGCGCTCAAACTGCGCCAATCTCTGCACCCGTGCCAACACCTGCCAAACCGGCTGCCGACAGCACAATGGCGGCGATCATGCGTGCGCCCGCCTTCAGCAAGCGCCCTCCCGAACCTAAATCTGCTGTCAAGCCAGTCAAGCCTCAAACTGCGCCAGCCTCCAAGCCCACACCTGCTGCAACTTTGCCTGCCGCAAGCCAGCAAAAAGCTGCGCCAGCATCGATGCCCAGCAAGCCGGGCAACAACCTGCATGAGGCCGGAGATGACGCCTATCTTCTGGACGAAGACTCCCCGTTTCTCGACCAGGAGGCAAGCGCCCGAACCATCCAACTTGCGCCCAATTTTCCTGCCAAACCTTTTAAAGCTGGCGCACAACCAGCCCAGGAACGTAAAAAGAAGGAAAAGAGGGAAGGGCAGGCAGGCATTCGAGACGAGAGCGGCCCGGGCTTTGCTCCTCAAGCTGCGGCAATTCCCGCCAGCGCACCAGCACCAGCACCAGCACCAGCACCAGCACCAGCATTGTCCACAGCACAGCACCGCCGTGTCAGCCAGGAGTTTCGGGATTTGCTGGAGGATCTGCCGGCCATCCTGCCGCGCACGGCAGCTGGGCGGTCGCAGCCTGTGGCGGCCACAACCACTGCGCAGCCGGTACTGCTGGTGCAGCAGTTACCCGAACTACCTGCAGATCCTTCGGCCAAGCCCCCGCACACACCCAGCGAGCTTGCCCAGGATTTCATGCAATGGGTGCAGCAAGGCCTTGTCCGCCGGGAAATCAAATACAACGAAGCCGGTGCGACGGTGCATTTCGTGCCTGAAGGTATGGCCTTGGTATCGCCACGGATTTTTAGGGATTACGCCGCTGAGATCGAAGGTGACGCGCAGGCGCAAGAGCTGGGCGCCCGGGTGCAGCGTGAAGTCATCAAATGCGGTTGGCATCTGCCAGCGCCCAATCGCACCAACATCATCCGGTATGCCATTCAGGGCCGTGGGGGCACGGTTGTTGGGCATTTGTCCTGTGTCGTGCTGGTGCAAGCGGGTCTTTGGGTGCAGCCGGTGCCACCGGCCAATCCGGCGCTGACGATGGTCTCGCCAAACCTGGGTGTTGACAGTTGACAGGGGGCGGCTGTAGAGTGCGGCCCGTGCGTCAATTGGCTTTTGGCTTTTGGTTTTTGCTCATTGGTGGCCCGTGCAGCAGCCGGGTTGCTCTTAGCCAGTCGCAGACAGGGTGCTTGAATTTTGTTTTGATGGGTTGGCTCAGGCCGTTTTTTTTAAACCTTTCAAAATAATACAATGTGCATTATGTCAAATATAAAAGACATAAGAAGAGCGCATTGCACATACAGACACTGGCAGCAAGCCCACGTCCGAGTGACTGCGCTGATCATGAATACAACGGCCATGAGTCAAGCAAAGAAAAAGCAGCCGAAGCTGCTTTTGGGGTAGTTGGATCAGGCCTTGGCGGCTTTATTTGCGCTGTGGCGGCACGTCGGTGCAGCTGCCGTGGGCGACTTCTGCGGCCATGCCGATGCTTTCGCCCAGCGTGGGATGCGGGTGGATGGTTTTGCCGATGTCCACGCTGTCTGCGCCCATTTCGATGGCCAGGGCGATTTCGCCGATCATGTCGCCGGCATGGGTGCCGACGATGCCGCCGCCCAGGATGCGGTGGCTGGCTTCGTCGAACAGCAGCTTGGTGAAACCTTCGTCACGGCCATTGGCGATGGCGCGGCCGGAGGCGGCCCAGGGGAACAGGCCTTTCTTGACCTTGATGCCCTGCTGCTTGGCCTGGTCCTCGGTCAGGCCCACCCAGGCGACTTCGGGGTCGGTGTAGGCCACGCTGGGGATGACGCGGGCGTTGAAGGCGGCGGCGGCCAGCTCCTTGTTGCCTTGCAGTTCCCCGGCGATGACTTCGGCGGCCACGTGCGCTTCATGCACGGCTTTGTGCGCCAGCATGGGCTGGCCGACGATGTCGCCGATGGCGAAGATGTGCGGCACGTTGGTACGCATCTGGATGTTCACGTCGATGAAGCCACGGTCGGTCACGGCCACGCCAGCGGCTTCCGCGCCGATCTTCTTGCCGTTGGGCGTGCGGCCCACGGCTTGCAACACCAGGTCGTAGGTGCCTTCGCTTTGGGTGCCGTCCAGCCCCTGGAACTGCACCTTGATGCCTTCGGGCGTGGCCTGGGCGCCGACGGTTTTGGTTTTCAACATCACATTGTCGAAGCGGTGCTGGTTCATCTTCTGCCAGACCTTGACCAGATCGCGGTCGGCGCCCTGCATCAGGCCGTCCATCATTTCGACCACGTCCAGGCGGGCGCCCAGGGTGGAATAGACGGTGCCCATTTCCAGGCCGATGATGCCGCCGCCGACGATGAGCATCTTTTTCGGCACGCCTTGCAGCGCCAGTGCGCCGGTGGAATCGACGACGCGCGGGTCATCGGGCATGAAGGGCAAATGCACGGCCTGGCTGCCGGCGGCGATGATGGCGTTCTTGAATTGCACGACCTTCTTGCTGCCGGTCTTCTCCTGCCCTGCCCCGGTGGTTTCTTCCACTTCCAGGTGGTGGCTGCCGACAAAACGGCCAAAACCGCGCACGATGGTGACTTTGCGCATCTTGGCCATCTGGCCCAGGCCGCCGGTGAGTTTGGCGATGACCTTTTCCTTGTGGCCGCGCAACTGGTCGATGTTCACCTCGGGAGCGCCGAACTTGATGCCCGCCACTTCCAGGTGCTGGACTTCGTCCATCACGGCAGCGACGTGCAGTAGCGCCTTGGAGGGGATGCAGCCGACGTTCAGGCACACGCCGCCCAGGGTGGCGTAGCGCTCGACGATGACGACTTTCAGCCCCAGGTCGGCAGCGCGGAAGGCGGCGGAATAGCCGCCGGGGCCGCCGCCCAGCACCAGCACGTCGCAATCCAGGTCGGCACCGCCGGCATAGCTGCTTGCTACCGATGCAGGAGCTGCTTGCGTTGGCAATTCCTGGGCTTCAGATACTTTTGTTGCTGAAACTGTTGTAGCAGCGGCGGAAGCAGCTTCTGTTTGCGCAGCAGCGCCCTGCCCTGCCTCGGCAGCGATCTCCAGCGTGGCGATGATGCTGCCCTTGCTGACCTTGTCGCCCAGCTTGACGGTCAGGGCTTTGAGCACCCCGGCGTGGCTGGAGGGGATTTCCATGGAGGCTTTGTCGCTCTCCACGGTAATCAGGCTTTGCTCCACGGCGATCTGCTCGCCCGGTTGCACCAGGATTTCGATCACGCCGACTTCGTCGAAGTCGCCAATGTCGGGCACTTGAATGTCCACGGTTGTCATAGTGCGGCCCTTTCTTACAGCAGGATGCGGCGGTAGTCGGCCAGCACGGCGCCCAGATAGGCGTTGAAGCGGGCGGCGGCGGCGCCGTCGATGACGCGGTGGTCGTAGGACAGCGACAGCGGCAGCATCAGGCGCGGCTCGAACTGCTTGCCGTTCCACACCGGCTGCATGGCGCTCTTGGACAGGCCGAGGATGGCCACTTCCGGCGCGTTGATGATGGGGGTGAAGTGCGTGCCGCCGATGCCGCCCAGCGAGGAGATGGACATGCAGCCGCCCTGCATGTCGGCCGCGCCCAGCTTGCCGTCGCGGGCCTTTTTGGCCAGCTCGCCCATTTCCTGGCTGATTTGCAGGATGCCCTTCTGGTCGGCGTTTTTCAGCACCGGCACCACCAGCCCGTTGGGCGTGTCGGCGGCAAAGCCGATGTGGTAGTACTGCTTGTAGACCAGGGTGTCGCCGTCCAGGCTGGCGTTGAACTCGGGGAATTTCTTCAGCGCAGCAACCACGGCCTTGATGACGAAGGCCAGCATGGTGACCTTGACGCCGCTCTTCTCGTTCTCCTTGTTGGTGGAGACGCGGAAGGCTTCGAGCTCGGTGATGTCGGCCTCGTCGTTGTTGGTGACGTGCGGGATCATCGC
>JAHRXD010000093.1 GCA_019104825.1 Comamonas sp. | reverse complement strand
AGGATTTTGTAGAGCTGCTCCTGAATCGGCGCCGGGCAGCGGCCACCGACCAGCTCGGCGGCCCAGGTGTCGATCTGCACCTGGAGCTGCTTTTTCTTCTCGATGGCCGCCAGCGCCTGCTGCACGATCTCCGCCGGGGCTTTCTTGAACCGTCCCTTGCCCGCACGGCGGAAATAGTGCGGCGCACCGAACAGCGCCAGCAGCATCGCCGCCTGCTCGGTCAGGCTGGCGTTGTCCGAGAAATAGTCCCGCGCAATCTCGGCAAAGCCGAACTCGGCCTCGGGGGCGAACTCCCAGGCCAGGTCCAGCTCCACCTCGGCGGCCAGGGCCTGCGCCTGGGCCAGCAGCTCGGCGGGGCCGGGTTTGTCGAATTTGAGCAGGATGTTGGCGGCCTTGGCCTTGACCCGCTTGCCCGAGTCCAGCTCGATTTGGGAGGAGGCCTCGGCCTCCGACAGGATGCGGCCGGCGAAAAATTTGCCGGCGTCTTCAAACAGTGCGTGCATGGGGCCGGATTGTCCCACGGCGCCTGGGTGCAACGGCACATCCTGCGCGGCAATTCACACCAGGTCGAGAAACGCCATCAGCACCGGCAGATGCCGGGCAAAGTCGCTGATGGCATGGTCGCCGCCTTCGACGATGTGCTGCTGCGCCTGCGGGTAGCGCTGCACCATGTCGCGCCAGTTCAGCACCTCGTCGCCGGTGCAGAAAATGCCCAGCTCCGGCCCGGCCGGGGGCTGGTCGCGGGTGGACAGGGCACGCAGTTCGTCGATGTATTCGGCGCGGAAGAAGATGGCTTCCTCCGGGTTGTGCCACTGGGGCTGGGTGCCGATGTATTGCGCCAGAGTTTGATCAGGGAATACGGCGGGGTTGAGCAAGGCGCTTTTGCAGCGCTTGCGCTGCGCCACGTGGCTGGCGTAGTAACCGCCCAGCGAAGAGCCAACCACCGCCATGCTCGCCCCCGGCCAGTCGGCCACCGCCGCCAGCACCTGCTGCATGGCCTGGGCGGGCGAGGCGGGCAGTTGCGGGCACAGCCAGACCACTTGGGGATGGTGACGCCGCACATGGTCGGCCACCATGCGGGCCTTGGCCGATTGGGGGGAGGAGCGAAAACCGTGCAGATAGAGCAAATGGGTCGTGGACATAGGACTAGCACCGGATAATGGCGGGTTATGCCCGCTGAATTTGACAAGCCTTCCCTGCTGCAACGCATTGTGCCCATGTTCCTGGGCTTTGACTGGGTGTTGCTGCTGCTGATCGCCCTGCTTGCCGGCCTGGGCCTGCTGGCGATGTATTCCGCCGGCTACGACCACGGCACGCGCTTTGTCGACCATGGGCGCAACATGCTGCTGGCGGGGGGGATTTTGTTCGTGGTGGCGCAAATTCCGCCGCAGCGCATCATGCTGGCCGCCGTGCCGCTGTACGGGCTGGGCGTGGCGTTACTGGTGGCGGTGCTGCTGTTCGGCATCACCAAGAAGGGGGCGCAGCGCTGGGTGAACGTCGGGGTGGTGATTCAGCCGTCCGAGCTGCTGAAAATCGCCATGCCGCTGATGCTGGCGTGGTGGTTCCAGCGCCGCGAGGGGCTGACCCGGGCGGGCGACTTCGTCATCGCCTTCGGCCTGCTGGCCGTGCCCACGGCGCTGATTCTCAAGCAGCCCGATCTGGGCACCTCCCTGCTGGTACTGGCCTCGGGGCTGGCGGTGATCTTTTTTGCCGGGCTGTCCTGGAAGCTGGTACTGCCACCGGTGCTGCTGGGCGCCATCGGCATCGCCCTGCTGATCTGGAATGCCGACCAGCTCTGCACCGACGGCGTGAGCTGGTACTTCCTGCACGACTACCAGCGCACCCGCGTCTGCACCCTGCTCGACCCGATGCGCGACCCGCTGGGCAAGGGCTTTCACATCATCCAGGGGATGATCGCCATCGGCTCGGGCGGCGTGTGGGGCAAAGGCTTCATGGCGGGCACGCAGACCCACCTGGAATTTATCCCCGAGCGCACGACGGACTTCATCTTTGCGGCGTTTTCCGAAGAATTCGGCCTGGCCGGCAACCTGACGCTCATCGCCGGCTTCGTCCTGCTGGTGTGGCGGGCGCTGGCGATTGCGCTGAAGGCCAACACACTGTTTGGCCGCCTGATGGCAGCGGCGGTGGCGGTGATCTTCTTTACCTATGCCTTCGTGAACATGGGCATGGTCAGCGGCATCCTGCCCGTGGTGGGCGTGCCCCTGCCCTTTGTCAGCTACGGCGGCACGGCCATGGTCACGTTGGGGCTGGCGCTGGGCATCCTGATGTCGATTGCCCGCGCCCAGCGTCTGGCACGGCGGGCCGCGCGGCGCAGCTTGTAACCCTCTCTCTACAATCCACCCCCATGATTGCACGCGAACCCACTATCGAACGCCTGGCCACGGCCCGGCAGTTGCTGCTGGAACCCTTCGGCCTGGACGAAAGCCACCTGGCGCAGGCGCTGGCCGCCATCCGCGCCCATGCGGTGGACGATGCCGACCTGTATTTCCAATACACCCGCGCCGAAGGCTGGAGCCTGGAGGAAGGCATCGTCAAGACCGGCTCCTTCTCCATCGACCAGGGCGTGGGCGTGCGGGCCGTCAGCGGCGAGAAAACCGCTTTTGCCTATTCGGACGACATCTCCCTGCCCAGCCTGATGGACGCAGCCCACACCGTGCGAGCCATCGGCGCGGCAGGCAAAAGCGCCAAGGTTCGCATCCCCAAAACCAAGGTGGCCCCCAGCCGCAGCCTGTACCCGGCACTCGACCCCATTGCCACCCTGGGCAGCACCGACAAGGTGGAACTGCTGGGCAAGGTCGAAACCCTGGCCCGCGCCCAGGACCCGCGCATCGTGCAGGTCATGGCCGGGCTGGCCAGCGAGTACGACGTGGTGCTGGTGGCCCGCGCCGACGGCACCCTGGCGGCAGACGTGCGCCCGCTGGTGCGCCTGTCCGTCACCGTGATTGCCGAGCAGGGCGGACGGCGCGAGGTCGGCTCGTCCGGCGGCGGCGGGCGTTTTGGCCTGGCCTACTTCGACGACGTGCTGATTGCCGACTACGTGGGCGAAGCCGTGCGCCAGGCACTGACCAACCTAGATGCCCGCCCTGCCCCGGCGGGCGAGATGACGGTGGTGCTGGGTTCCGGCTGGCCCGGCGTGCTGCTGCACGAGGCCGTGGGCCACGGGCTGGAGGGCGACTTCAACCGCAAAGGCTCCAGCGCCTTCAGCGGCCGCATCGGCCAGCGCGTCGCCGCCAAGGGCGTGACGATTCTGGACGACGGTACCCTGCCCGACCGACGCGGCTCGCTCAACATCGACGACGAAGGCCACGCCACTCAGGCCAACGTGCTGATCGAGGACGGCATCCTGAAAAACTACATGCAGGACGCGCTCAACGCCCGCCTGATGGGCGTCAAGCCCACCGGCAACGGCCGGCGCGAAAGCTACGCCAGCCTGCCGCTACCGCGCATGACCAACACCTACATGCTCGGCGGCGACAAGGACCCGCGCGAAATCGTCGCCAGCATCAAGAAAGGGCTGTACGCCACCAACTTCGGCGGCGGGCAGGTGGACATCACCAGCGGCAAGTTCGTCTTCTCGGCCAGCCAGGCGTTCTGGGTGGAAAACGGCAAGATTCAATACCCCGTCAAGGGCGCGACGCTGGTCGGCAACGGCCCGGAGTGCATGAAAAAAGTCAGCCTGATCGGCAACGACATGCGCCTGGACAGCGGCGTAGGCACCTGCGGCAAGGAAGGCCAGAGCGTGCCCGTGGGCGTGGGCCAGCCCACCATGCGCATCGACGGACTGACCGTGGGCGGCACGGCTTGATGTTTTGATAGCTTTTGGCGCTTACCCGGCAAGGGTTTAAAGCTATTTTTATTAAAAAAAGGGACGCTGACAGCGTCCCTTTCTGCATGTCCGCATGGTGCAGCGGCAAGTGTTACTGCTTGCCTGCCTCGGCGGCCTTGGCGCGTTCGGCAACACCCTGGGCCTTGAGCTGTTCGGCCATCTGACGCTGCTTTTCGACCAACGGGGGAAGGGGGCCGAAGCGGTGCTGATCGGCAGGCACCCCCAGCAGGTAGGGCGGGAAGGCAGAGTCCATCGGCTTGTTCCAGCGGGCGGGGAAGTCCACTTCCAGATTCGCCTTCACCGGACGGGGCTTGGACAGCATGTAGGCCGACACGTCATAGGCCTCGTCGTCGGTGAGCTGCGGTGCATCGAAGCTGGTGCCCTGCGGCATGTTGTGCTTGACGAAGCGCGTCGCCATCGCCAGGCGGTTCATGCCCGCGCCGTTGTTGAAGGTGTCGTTGCCCCACAGCGGCGGAAAGATGTAGCCCTGCGCATCGCCCGGCTGGCCGGCCCGCACGCCCTGGCCGTCCGGGCCGTGGCAGACGGCGCACTGGGCTTCGTACACCTTGGCACCGGCCTCCAGATTGGCGCGGCGGTTGGGCATCTTGCTTTGCACCATGCCAGCGCCCTCGACGGTGGCGCCCACTGGAATGCCGCGTGACAAAAAGGAGATGTAGGTGACAAAGGCCTTCATCTCGCGCGAATCCAGCGGCAGCGGCTGGCCGCTCATGCTGCGCTCCATGCAGCCATTGACGCGCTCTTCGACGGTGCTGATGTCATCCTCGCGGCCCCGGTACTGCGGGAAGGTGGGCGCTTTGTCCGTGCTGGCCGATGACGACACCCAGCGCCAGTGGCAGCCGCTGGCCCAGGGCTTGCAGGCGGCTTTGGGCCGGCCCGTGCATCTGCAAACGCACGATCTGGCCGCGCTGGAGGCTGCCGTGGCCCGGGGGGCGGTGGATTTCGTCGTCACCAACCCCGGCCATTACGTGGCGCTGGAGGCACGGCATGGCGCAGCCCGCATCGCCACCCTGTCCGCCGCGCAGGGCGACCCGGCCCATGCCGTCGGCTCGGCCGTCGTGGTACGGGCCGATGCCGCAGGGGCTGCGCCCGCAGCCCTGGCCGATCTGCGCGGCTGGCGCGTCGCCGCCGTGGCCGAAGAGGCTTTTGGCGGTTACCAGTTGGCCGCCGCAGCCTGGCTGGCGCAGGGCGTGGACGCCGAAGAAGGCGGTCTGCGGCGCAGCTTCACCGGCTACCCCATGCAGCGCGTGGCCCAGGCGGTGCTGACCGGACAGGCCGATGCCGGCATCCTGCGCACCTGCCTGCTGGAGCAGTGGGAGCGCCAGGGCATCGTCCCCGCCGGAGCGCTGCACGTGGTGCCCGCGTTGGTCACAGGGCAGGCGCCGGCGCAGCAGCCGACCTGCCGCACCTCCACCCCGCTCTACCCCGGCTGGGCCTTTGCCGCGCTGCCCGGCACCGCGCCCGAGCTGTCGCGCCAGGTGCTGCTGGCCTTGCTGGCCCAGCCCGAAGGCGCTGGCAATGCTCTGGGCGATGGCTTTGGCGGCGTCTGGACGGTGCCTGCCGACTACCAGCCCGTGCATGACGTGCTGCGCCAGCTCCAGGTCGAGCCGTATGCCTTTTTACGCGCCACCCGCGTGCAGGCCCTGCTGCGCCGCTACTGGGGTTGGGCGGCGGCCCTGCTGGCGCTGGCGCTGGCAGGCACGGCCTATCTGCTGCGCGTGGAAGTGCTGGTCAAGCGCCGCACGGCGGAGCTGACGCACAGCCTGCACGAACGCGAGCGCCTGGCGCAGCAGAACGCCCGGCACCAGGAGGCGCTGGGCCATCTCTCCCGCCTGTCCATCCTGGGGGAACTCTCGGCCATGCTGGCGCATGAGCTGACCCACCCGCTGGCCACCATCGGCAACTACGCCGCCGGCCTGCGCCGCCGTGCCGCCCAGGGCAATCTGGCCCCGCAAGCGCTGGAGCAGGCCCTGCAGGACATCGCCCAGGAAAGCGAACGCGCCGCCCGCGTCATCGACAGCGTGCGTGCCCTGGCCCGCAAGCGCGTGCCGGAGCGCGAAGCCATCGCCCCCCTGGCCCTGGCCCGGCAGGCGCTGGCCCTGCTGGGCGGCGGGCACGGCAGCCCGGACATCCGCCTGCGCTGCGCCCCCGGCGCCGACCGGCTGCGCGTGCGCGGCGATGCCCAGCAACTGCTGCAAGTGCTGATCAACCTGCTGCAAAACGCCCGCGACGCGCACCGGCTGGCCGGGAGCGATGCCCGGCAGCCCATCGACCTGGAAATCGGCAGCGAAAACGACAATGAAAGCGACAACGAAAGCGGCCAACTGGCCCTGGCCGTCCGCGACCACGGCCCGCCCCTGCCGCCGCAGGCCCAGGCGCTGCTGTTCACCCCCTTTCACACCACCAAGCCCGACGGGCTGGGCCTGGGCCTGTCCATCAGCCGGGGCATTGCCGAGGCCCACGGCGGCGCCCTGCACGCCCGGCCCGTGCCCCAGGCCGAAGGCGGCGGCATGCGCATGGTGCTGCTGCTGCCGCTGGCCGACCTGCCGCCGCCCGCCTCCCCCAGTCCCACCAGCCCGCCCGCCGAGGATTTGTCCGCATGACCGCTGCCCCCGCCCCCCGCATTCACGTCGTGGATGACGATGCCAACTTCCTGCGCTCCCTGCTGTTCCTGCTGCAAGGGCTGGGCTTCGACGCCGTCGGCTACCCCACGGCGGAAGACTTCCTGCACGCCGCGCCCGTGCCTGCGCCCCAGGGCTGCTGCCTGCTGCTGGACATCCGCATGCCGCGCATGAGCGGGCTGGAGCTGCAACGGCGCCTGCACGCGCAGCCGGACATGCCCATCGTCTTCATGACCGGCCACGGCGACGTCGATCAGGCCGTGCAGGCGCTGCGCGGCGGCGCGGCGGACTTTCTGCAAAAACCGTTCAGCGAGCAGACCCTGCTGGACGCTCTCAACCGCGCCGTCACCGCCAGCGTTCAGGCCCAACGCCAGCAGGCCCGGCAGGCCCAGGCGCTGGCGGTACTGCAACGCCTGTCCCCGCGCGAGCGCGACGTGGCCCGCCTGCTGGCCCTGGGCCACAGCAACAAGGAGGTGGCCCGGCGGCTGGACATCAGCGACCACACCGTCCATGTCCACCGCCAGGGCATCACCCGCAAGACCGGCTCCGGCCACGCCGCCGACCTCGCCCGCCTCATCCTGCGTGCCGCGCCGCAGGAGCTGGAAGAAGGGCTTTATTAAAAAAAGAAGCTGATTCCGCTTGTCATTGCTTGATTTCATGAATAAAACACTTTGAAATAAAGCAATAACAATCGGAATCAGCTATTTTTAACAAAGCAAAATCTCCATCCCCAGGCCGTGGCCCAGGCACAGGATGCAGACAGGGGACGGAAACAATGGCTGCGTAAATTGCCACGCAACGCAACATTCTTGCGAATTTAAAGAAAAAGTCAGTTTTTTTGCTAAATTTTTCTTCTTATTGTTCATATGACGCAGCTTTATTGAAAATCAAAAACCCTCCATGTTGCATCGCAAGAAATGAAGTGCTACATTCGCCCGCTATGCAACAGGTGTCCAGCGCTTTTTACTTTTACTTTTGGTTCTCTATCCCAGGCGGATGAGAGGCAAGCGCTCGCACACCCACGAACAGACCCTCGAAAGAACCGCCGAAGCTGAAAAGCCCGGCGGTTTTTTGTTTTCCACGATCACTTTTCTCAAACACAGAGGCAGACATGACCGCTCAATACTCCCCTCCCGGCGATACCTGGTACCGCAGTCCCGCCCCCAAAACTGGCCAGACTGACGACGAACGTATCAAGGACATCACCGTGTTGCCCCCTCCCGAGCATCTCATCCGCTTCTTTCCCATTCAAGGCACCCCTGCCGAGGCGCTGGTCAGCAACACCCGCCGCAGCATCCAGCGCATCATGCGCAACGAGGATGACCGCCTGCTGGTCATCGTCGGCCCCTGCTCCATCCACGATCCGCAAGCCGCGCTGGACTACGCCCGCCGTCTGGCCGACGTGCGCGAGCAGTACAGGGACACGCTGGAAGTGGTCATGCGCGTGTATTTCGAGAAGCCCCGCTCCATCCTGGGCTGGAAGGGCTTGATCAACGATCCTTATCTCGACGACACGTTCAAGATGGAGGACGGCCTGAGGATGGCCCGAGCCTTCCTGCTCCGTCTCGCGGAGAGGGGCCTTGCCGCCGCCACCGAAGTGCTCGACACGCTCACGCCGCAGTACCTGGGCGATCTCTTCGCCTGGTCCGCAATCGGCGCGCGCACGGCCGAATCGCAGACGCACCGCGAAATCGCGAGCGGCATCTCGACGCCGGTGGGGTTCAAGAACGCCACGGACGGCTCGCTGGAGGC
>JAHRXD010000057.1 GCA_019104825.1 Comamonas sp. | reverse complement strand
ATCTGGACGGTTTGAAAGGTCTGTTTGCCAACAAGGCCGACAGTCTGGGTCAGGGCGGCGGGATTGCCGTGAACTTCAAGAACTTCACCGACAAGCTGTTGTCGTTTGACGGCACGCTGAACACGAAAACCGACTCGCTGGAGCGCACGCTCAAGAGCAACACTGCCGAGCAGGACAAGGTCAATAAACGCGCCGAAGCGCTGGAGACACGGTTGTATGCGCAGTACTCGGCGCTGGACGTGAAAATGTCTTCGCTGAATGCGTTGAATTCCTATGTCTCGCAAATGGTGACTACGTGGAATAACTCGAAGAGCTAATACTCCCATTCAGGTCGGCACCGCGCTTGTACTTTTTACGATTGCCAAGGATTCGCATGTTTTCTTCTCCAGGATTCAACAGGGCCAATGCCTACCGCCAGGTAGGTGCGCATTCGGGGGTGGAAAGCGCCTCGCCCCATGCCTTGATACAAATGTTGTTTGATGGCCTGTTTCAAAGCCTGAATGCTGCTCGCGGTGCGATACAGCGTGGCGAGGTGGAGGAAAAAGGACGCCATTTGGGCAAGGCCGTGCGTATCTTGCAGGAAGGGCTGGCGGCGGGCCTCGATCTGGAAAAGGGCGGGGAGCTGGCTGGCAACTTGAAGCTGCTGTACGACTATTGCGTCAAACAGCTCACCCAGGCCAACGTGCGCAACGATCCGGCCCTGGTCGAGGAAGTCATGGGGGTGCTGCAGCCCGTAGCACAAGGTTGGAAAGAAATTGGCCCACAGGGCAGCGCAACTGCTGGCGCCTGACAGCGCCAAGGAGTGAGGGAGATGCAATTGCTGGATTTTTACAAAGCTATCGAAAACAAGAGTACAGACATGCTGCAGGCGGCCATGGACAGCAACTGGGATGCGGTGGCGGATTGCGAGAAGGCCTGTTCCGTGTTGATCGGTGAACTGCGGGCGCAAGGTGAGCAGCAGGCGCTATCGTCGCAAGAGCGCAAGGAAAAAACACGCATCATGCAGCGCATCCTGCGCAATGATGCCCAAATCCGCCTGCTGGCCGAGCCGTGGCTGGCCACCCTGGAATATATGGGGACAGCCCCGGCAGGTTCGGCCTTGCATTGATGCACTGCCTGTTTTAACGCCCTCCAAGGTGTTCTTGTGGCCCGGATAGTTTGTCTATCCGGGCTTTTTTCTTGTGTGTGGCGTTTAGCGCAAAAACAGCTGGTAGGCCGGATTGCTGGTTTCTTCCACCCAGGGGTAACCCAGGCTGTCCAGGAAGGCGGAAAACTGGGCATTGTCCTGGGCGGGCACCTGGATACCGACCAGGATGCGCCCATAGTCGGCACCCTGGTTGCGGTAGTGGAACAGGGAGATGTTCCAACTGGGGTGCATCAGGCTCAGGAATTTCAGCAGGGCGCCCGGGCGCTCCGGGAAAACAAAGCGCAGCAGGCGCTCATCCTGTGCCAGGGCGGAGGCACCGCCCACCATGTGGCGCAGATGCTCCTTGGCCATGTCGTCGTGGGTCAGGTCGAGCGCGGCAAAGCCGTGGGTCTGGAAGTGTTCGACGATCTGGGTGGATTCGCCGGGGGCGCTGGTGGAAAGGCCCACGAACACATGGGCGCGGGTCTGGTCGCTGATGCGGTAGTTGAACTCGGTGACGCTGCGTGGCCCGCCGGGCAGCAGGTCGATCAACTGGCAAAAGCGGCGGAAGCTGCCGCGTTCCTCGGGGATGGTGACGGCCAGCAGGGCTTCGCGCTCTTCGCCGACATTCGTGCGTTCGGCCACGAAGCGCAGGCGGTCGAAATTCATGTTTGCACCGCACAAGATCGCGGCGTAGGTTTCGCCTTCCGTCTTGTGTTCGGCCACATATTGCTTGATGGCCGCCACGGCCAGGGCACCTGCCGGTTCGACGATCGAGCGGGTATCGACAAACACATCCTTGATCGCCGCGCAGACGGCATCGGTATCGACGACCACGAAGTCATCCACCAGCGCCTGGGCAATGCGGAAAGTCTCCTGCCCCACCAGTTTCACGGCGGTGCCGTCCGAGAACAGGCCCACATCCGGCAGCTCCACGCGCTGGCCCGCCAGTACGGATTGGCGCATGGCGTCCGAATCCTTGGTCTGCACGCCGATGACCTTGATGTCCGGGCGCACCGCCTTGATGTAGTTGGCCACGCCCGAGATCAGGCCGCCGCCGCCGATGGCGACGAACACGGCATCCAGGCGGGGGCTGCCCAGCTTTTGCAGTTGTTGCAGCATTTCCATGGCGACCGTGCCCTGGCCGGCGATCACGTCCGGGTCGTCAAAGGGGTGAATGAAGGTCAGCCCCTGCTTTTCCTGCAGCACCACGGCGTGCTGGTAGGCGTCGGAATAGCTCTCGCCTGCCAGCACCACTTCGCCCCCCAGCGCGGCCACGGCATCGATTTTCAGTTGCGGCGTGGTCGTGGGCATCACGACGATGGCGCGGCAGCCCAGCTTGCGGGCACCCAGGGCCACGCCCTGGGCGTGGTTGCCGGCAGAGGCGCAGATCACCCCGCGCTCCAACTGGCCGGGGGTGAGATTGGCCATCTTGTTGTACGCACCGCGCAGCTTGAAGCTGAACACCGGCTGCTGGTCTTCGCGCTTGAGCAGGACTTTGTTGCCCAGGCGGCGGCTGAGGTTTTTGGCGACTTCCAGGTCGGTTTCCAGGGCGACGTCGTAGACGCGGGCGTTCAGGATGCGGGTCAGATAGTCGGCGGGTGTGAGCGCGGTAGATTCAGGGGGCAAGGTCGTCATAAGTATTCGGAATACGGGGGCGGGCCGGTGCCCGTCCGCAAAGCCAAACATCATAGGCACTACGCCCGGCGCCTGCGCGAACGCAGTACGAGGCCGGGCATCGCCAGTCTCTATTGGCCGCAAGGGCCGCAATGGGCGAAAAAAAACCCCGGGTCGTGAAACCCAGGGTTGGAATCCACCTTTGGAGGGTGGAGGAGACAACAGGTGCGATACATTCGCGATGTCAGGGATTCTAAGTAGATTTGTGTTGCGTTGCAACAAATTTAATTCACAAGGAGATTGCATGGAATGCACAGTGAGCTGGACGGGCGCCAGCGGTACCCGTTCGGGCATGGGCTTTGTCGCGGAAACCGGCAGCGGCCATATCGTGAACATGGACGGTGCGCCCGATGAGCGCACGCCCGCCAACGGCGGCCAGAACCTGGCGGCGCGGCCCATGGAACTGCTGCTGGCGGGCATGGGCGGCTGCACGGCTTACGACGTGGTGCTGATCCTGAAGCGTGGCCGCCATGACGTACGCGGCTGCACGGTGCAGATTCAGGCCGAACGCGCCGAGGTCGAACCCAAGGTGTTCACCACCATCAACCTGCATTTCACCGTGACCGGCAAGGATTTGCCCGAAGCGGCGGTGGAGCGTGCCATTGCCCTGAGCCACGAGAAATACTGCTCGGCCAGCATCATGCTGGGCAAAACCGCGCAGATCACCACCAGCTTTGCGGTTGTGCAATCTTGATAGCTGTTTCTGCTTGAATATAGCCATTTTCAGGTAATAAACATCCTGAAAATGTCTAAGGCTTTTCAGTAGACGCTCTTAATATTGAAAAGTCGTTGGGTGTGGCAGATGGGGGTGTGCGGGCCTAAAATCGGGCGTTTTGCCTAGCGCGGGTGCTTCCGCCCCTCGGCAGAACGATCAACATAGAACCGCACATGCTCACCTTCCAAGACATCATCCTGAAATTGCAGACCTACTGGGCCAACCAGGGCTGCGCGTTGCTGCAACCGTATGACATGGAGGTGGGCGCAGGCACCAGCCACACGGCAACCTTTCTGCGGGCCATCGGCCCCGAGCCGTGGAAGGCCGCCTACGTGCAGCCCAGCCGCCGCCCCAAGGATGGCCGCTACGGCGACAACCCCAACCGCCTGCAGCACTATTACCAATACCAGGTGGTGTTGAAGCCCGCCCCGGCGAACATCCTGGAGCTGTACCTGGGCAGCTTGGAGGCCCTGGGCTTCGACCTGAAGAAAAACGACATCCGCTTTGTCGAGGACGATTGGGAAAACCCCACCCTGGGCGCCTGGGGCCTGGGCTGGGAAGTGTGGCTCAACGGCATGGAAGTGACGCAGTTCACCTACTTCCAGCAGGTTGCCGGTATCGACTGCAAGCCCGCCACCGGCGAAATCACCTATGGCCTGGAGCGCCTGGCCATGTATTTGCAAGGCGTGGACAACGTCTACAACCTGCAATGGACAGATGGTCTGACCTACGGCGACGTCTACCACCAGAACGAGGTGGAGCAGTCCACCTACAACTTCGAGCATTCCAACGTGGACTTTTTGTTCACCGCCTTCACCGCGCACGAGCAAACCGCCAACCAGCTGATTGCCGAACAGCTGGCCCTGCCCGCCTACGAGCAGGTGCTGAAAGCCGCGCACACCTTCAACCTGCTGGACGCACGCGGCGCCATCAGCGTGACGGAGCGTGCCGCCTACATTGGCCGCATCCGCAATCTGGCCCGTGCCGTGGGCAAAAGCTATCTGGATAGCCGCGCCCGCCTGGGCTTTCCCATGGCCCCCAAAGCGCACGCCGACGAAGTGCTGGCCGAGCTGGCCAAGGCGGCCGAAAAGCAGAAAAAAGCTGCCTGAACAATTTTTAAAAAAATCCCCCTCCAGGGCTTGCAGGGCAAGCGCTGGAAGCTATCAAGATTGCCATGACTACTGCCAACCTCCTTGTTGAACTGTTCGTCGAAGAACTGCCCCCCAAAGCCCTGCAAAAGCTGGGCGATGCCTTTGCCAGCGTGCTGCGCGACCAACTGGCCGCGCAGGGGCTGACCAGCGCCGCCTCGCAACTGACGGCCTACGCCTCGCCGCGCCGCCTGGCTGCGCACGTCACCGCCGTGCTGGCGCAAGCGCCGGACAAGGCCGTGTCGCAAAAACTCATGCCCGTGGCCGTCGGGCTGGAGGCCGACGGCCAGCCCAAGCCCGCTCTGCTGAAAAAACTGGCGGCTCTGGGTGCGGACGCCAGTGCCGTCGCCAGCCTCCAGCGCGTGGATGATGGCAAGGCGGAAGTTCTGTATTTCGAGAGCATCGCCCAGGGCGCCACCCTGGCTGCAGGCCTGCAAAAGGCGCTGGACGAGGCCATTGCCAAGCTGCCCATCCCCAAGGTCATGACCTACCAGTTGCAGGATGGCTGGAGCAGCGTCCACTTCGTGCGCCCGGCGCATGGTCTGGTGGCGCTGCATGGGGCCGCCGTGGTGCCCGTCACCGCCTTGGGCCTTGCGGCGGGCAACAGCACCCAGGGCCACCGTTTCGAGGCCAGCGTTCACCCCGTGGTGCTGCAAGACGCCGACAGCTACGCCGGCCAATTGCGTGACCAGGGCGCGGTGATCGCCGGCTTTGCCGAACGCCGCGCCCTTATCGCCCAGCAACTGCAAACCGCAGCGGCCCAGGTCGGCGGCGGCGTGCAGCCCATTGAAGATGCTGCCCTGCTGGATGAAGTGACGGCCCTGGTCGAGCGCCCCAACGTGCTGGTGTGCGAATTTGAAAAGGAGTTTCTGGAAGTGCCGCAGGAGTGCCTGATCCTGACCATGAAGGCCAACCAGAAATACTTCCCGCTGCTGGATGCGCAGGGCAAGCTGACGCACCAGTTCCTCGTCGTCAGCAACATCGCGCCGCAGGATGCCAGCGCCGTGGTCGGCGGCAACGAGCGCGTGGTGCGCCCGCGTCTGGCCGATGCCAAATTCTTCTTCGACCAGGATCGCAAAAAGACCCTCGCCAGCCGCGTGCCGCAACTGGACAAGGTCGTCTACCACAACCAGTTGGGCACCCAGGGCGAGCGCGTGCAGCGCGTGCGTGCCATCGCCAAAGCCATTGCCGTGCAACTGTTCGACAACCTCGGCGCCCAGCACGCCAGCCTGAACAGCCATGAAGGCGAAGTGGCCGAAGAATGGCTGCTCACCTGCGTGGACAACGCCGCTCTGCTGGCCAAGACCGACCTCGTCACCGACATGGTGGGCGAATTCCCCGAACTGCAAGGCACCATGGGCGCCTACTATGCCCTGAACGACGGCCTGCCCGACACCGTGGCCCATGCCATCGAAGACCACTACAAACCCCGCTTCGCCGGCGACGACCTGCCGCGTGACAACGTGGGCCTGATCGTCGCCCTGGCCGACAAGCTGGAAACCCTGGTCGGCATGTTCGGCATCGGCAACCTGCCCACCGGCGACCGCGACCCCTTCGCTCTGCGCCGCCACGCCCTGGGCGTGATCCGCATGTTGGTCGAGCGTGATTTGCCGCTGAACCTCGGCCAGCTCCTGGCCAGCGCCATCCCCGCCTTTGGCGACAAAATCCAGGATCCCCGCAGCGCCCTGGCCGACTTCATGTATGACCGCCTGGCCGTCAGCCTGCGCGAACAAGGTTTCAGTGCCCAGGAAGTCGATGCCGTGCTGGCCCTGCGCCCGCAGCGCCTGTCCGACGTGGCCAAGCGCCTGGCCGCCGTCCGCGCCTTTGCCGCCCTGCCCGAAGCCCCCGCCCTGGCCGCCGCCAACAAGCGCGTGGGCAACATCCTGAAAAAAGCCGAAACGGCAGTGCAGCCCCAGGTCAGCGAAGCCTTGCTGCAAGAAGATGCCGAAAAAGCCCTGTATGCCGCCCTGCAAAGCATTGCCCCCCAGGCGCAGCAACAACTGCAAGCAGGCGACACCACTGCCCACCTGCAAACCCTGGCCGCCCTGCGC
>JAHRXD010000054.1 GCA_019104825.1 Comamonas sp. | reverse complement strand
TGACTCGAACAAATACCTGTACAACAACAGCTGGTTCGATACTGGCATTCGCGTGTCGTGGAATTTGCTCAAGCTCACTCAATACCCGGCTCTGAAAAAAGCCCATAAAGCGCAAAACGATACCGACGATATGCGTCGATTGGCACTGTCGATGGCGGTGCTGACTCAGGTCCGTGTGGGCCTGCAACGCTACAACCTGTCGCTGCAGGAGCTGAAGTTTGCTGAGGAGAGTCTGGGTGTGGATCAACGCTTGCTCAACTACGCCCAGGCGGCTGCCAAGAGCCAGTTTGATTCCGAACTGGAAGTGATCCGCACCGAAGCTCGCGCTTTGCTGGGCGAGTACCAGCGCTATGCTGCATACTCCAATGCCCAGGCCGCCTGGGGACGGTTGTACAACTCGGTCGGTTTGGACATCCTGCCTGAAACGGTGGAGGGCCACGATGTGAGCACTTTGGCCATAGCGATGAAGGACACGATGGGCCAATGGCAGCAAACCGTGTTTCAGGCTGCTGCACAACAGCAATAATGGTCGATGACTCAATCGACAGCAATGACGAAAATGAAGTATTTCCCCTGGATGGTGGCCTGCGCTGCCTTGTGTATTGGCGGTCTGGTCCAGGCGCAGCAGGCAGCGCCTGCCAGTCAGTCCTCTTTATCAACCGAGACAGCACCCAAGCCGCCGGTGGCAGGTGTTACCAGCGCTGTTCCGGCAGCGCCGGTGGCAGACCCCCATGCCATCCGGGTGCTGCTCAGTCCGGAACTGGAAACTGTGCTGGCGGCACCGATGCTGGGGCGGGTGGCTAATGTGCATGTGGGCTTGGGCGAGAAAGTGGGAAAGGGCAAGACTTTGCTCGGTTTTGATTGCAGTGAAGCCAATGCCCGCCTGCGGATAGCCCAGGCCGAGTATGCCAATGCGAAGGAAACGCTGGATGCCAAGGAACGCCTGCGCAAGCTGGATGCGGCTGGGGATACCGAGGTGATGCTGGCCAGAACCATGGCCGACAAGGCCAAGGCGGCCATCAGCCTGAGCCAGGTGCAGACCAGCCAGTGCGTGGTGAAAGCGCCCTTTGCCGGCCATGTGGTGAAGCTGCACGTCAAACCGGCCCAGGGTGTCAATGTCGGGGTACCGTTGCTGGAAATGGTCAGCGATGGGCCTTTGAAGCTGCGCCTGAACGTCCCTTCGCGCTGGCTTCATGCCTTGAAGGTGGGAACGGCCTTTGAAGTAGCGATCGACGAGACGCGCAAGACCTATCCGGCCAAGGTGACTGCCATCAACGCCCGGGTGGATGCGATTGCCCAGACGGTGGAGCTGGAGGCGCATATCGAAGGCCAGCCAGCCGAACTGCTGGCCGGGATGAGCGGCGTGGCACGTTTCCCCGATGCCGTTCAGCAATAAGGTTATGCACAAACCATGAGCCATGCCAGCCCTTCGGCGGCCAGCTTGGTCGCCCAGTTGGAAGCGCGTGCCCGCGCCGCGAATACGCCGGCAGAATTGGCGTTTTCGATTGCCAACGATACCTTGCCACTGCTGGGCTTTCGTCAGGCGCTGGTGCTGACGGGCAGCGGCAAGCAGGCACGGCTTCAAACCGTTTCCGGGTTGGCCTTGCCCACTGAGGACAGCCCTTACCTGATCTGGCTGCGTCGCTGCTGGCCCTGGATGCAGCAGCAGGTGGGCGAAGCGGGGGGGTGGTTGCCTGCTCCAGGCGGCGCTTCGGATGCCTCTTCCGACACATCTCCCTCTCCGCTGCCTGCCGATGGCGCCAGCGCCGCTGTTGCTGTGCCTACCGAGGTGCTGGATGGTTGGGCCGAATGGTGGCCGCAGGGCCTGTATGCCGTGCCCCTGCGCCGCCGCGACGGTGCCGTGCTGGCGTGGGCGGCGTTTTTGCTGGAGCAGCCGCTTACTAATCTGCAGCAGCAGGCGCTGGCCCATTTGGCTGTGCAGTGGGGATATTCCTGGGAAATGCTTGGCGGGAAGCCCCGCGTTGGCCTGCGTCAGCGCTGGCAGGCCTTGGGACGCAAGCGCCATGTAATCTGGCTGGTCTTGGCGCTGCTGCTGGTCATGCCGGTGCGTCAGTCGGCCTTGGCACCGGCCGAAATCGTGGCCCTGGATGCTACGACGATTGCCTCTCCCCTGGATGGGGTGGTGAAGGCTTTCCACGTTCGGCCCAATCAGGCGGTGCAGGCCGGGGATCTGTTGTTCTCCCTGGATGACACCACCTTGCGTAACCGGCTGGAGGTGGCGACCCAGTCGGTCGCCGTGGCCGATGCCGAGTGGATGGCTGCCAGCCAGAAGGCATTCGACAATTTCCAAAGCAAGGGTGAACTGGCCCTGCTGCAAGGCCGTGCCCAGGAAAAACGTGCCGAGCTGGCTGCCGTACAGGCCCAACTGGCTCGCATCGATGTGCGTGCGCCGCACGACGGGATTGCGGTGTTCGGTGCCGTCGATGACTGGCTGGGCCGCCCGGTGGTCACGGGCGAGCGCATTGTGCAAATGGCCAATCCGGCTTCTGCGGGCGTGCTGATCTACCTGCCGGTGGCCGATGCCCTGGTGCTGGAGGAGAACGCCCCGGTCAAGCTGTTTCTGACCGTGCGGCCCCTGTCGCCGCTGCTTGCCCACGTTGCCGAAACCAGCTACCAGGCCAGCCTGTCGCCGGACAACGTGGCCAGCTACCGCTTGCGGGCCACGCTGGATGCGCCGGCCAGCCGGGACGATGCCCGCATCGGCCTGCGTGGCACAGCCAAGATTTCTGGCGGCTGGGTGCCGCTGGCGTACTACCTGTTGCGTCGCCCCCTGGCGACCCTGCGGGCCTGGAGTGGCTGGTAGCCACGAAGGGGCACCATGCCGCCGCAGATGACCCTGCCCGTACCAGCCCAACCGCCTGCGTCTGCTGCGGCTACGCCGCAAGAGGCTGGCCCGCCGCTACCGTTGCGCCAGGATTTGCGCCTGCATTCCAGCGCCGCGTTTGCCGATGGTTCCCCGGCCTGGGCGATTCAGGACCCGGTGACTAACCGCTTCTACCGCATCGGCTGGCTAGAGTACGAATGCCTGCTGCGCTGGCATTGGCCCCCGGCCCGCATCGCTGAAGATATTTCCGCGCATACGACGCTGGAGGTCGATACCGAGGAAGTGCTGGCGTTCATGCAGTTTCTTGATCAGCACAATTTGTTGCGGGCCTCGTCCCAGAAGGTGCAGCAGTTACAGAAAAAAAGTGGGCAGGCTCGCTGGAAAAGCGCCCAGTGGTGGCTGCATACCTATTTGTTCGTCCGCATCCCCCTTGTGCGTCCCCAGCGTCTGCTGCAGGCGTTGCTGCCGTGGGTGCAGCCGCTCTTCGGTTGGGCTGCGCTGTGGCTGTTGCTGGGGGTGACGGGGCTGGGCCTGGTGCTGGTGGCCCGGCAGTGGGAGACGTTCACTCACAGTTTCATGGACATGCTCTCGCCCTCCGGGCTGGCCGGATTCGCCCTGGCCCTGATCGTCTCCAAGACCTTGCACGAGATGGGCCATGCCCTGGTGGCGACCCGCCTGGGGGTGCGCGTGGCGCACATGGGTGTTGCCTTTGTGGTGTTATGGCCCATGCTGTATACGGATACGGGCGAGTCCTGGCGCCTGACCAGCCACCGCCAGCGCCTGGCCATCTCCGTGGCCGGGGTGGCGACCGAGCTAGCCCTGGCCGGTCTGGCCACCCTGGCCTGGGCGCTGCTGGACGATGGTGCCCTGCGTCAGGCTATGCTGTATCTGGCCACCACGGGCTGGCTGTTGTCGCTGGCGCTGAACGTCAGCCCGTTCATGCGGTTCGACGGGTACTTCATCCTGTCGGACATGCTGAACTTTCCCAATCTGCATGAGCGCTCCGGCGCAGTCGCCAAAGCCTTCATGCGCCGCACGTTGCTGGGCTTGAACGACCCCGACCCCGAGCCGTTCAGCCCTGCCGTGGTGCGCCGCCTGCGGGTCTTTGCCTACCTCACCTGGCTGTACCGGCTGACGGTGTTCCTGGGGATCGCCTTTGCCGTATACCACTTTTTTTTCAAGGCGTTGGGGATTTTCCTGCTGGTGGTCGAGCTGTGGTGGTTTGTCTGCAAACCGATTTGGACGGAAATTATGGTCTGGAAAAAACGTTGGCCTGAGGTGCCCCTGGGCAACCGCCTGGGCGTGTGGGGGGCCGTGCTGGCACTGCTGGCGTTGCTGGCCTTCCCCTGGTCAAACGAAGTGAGCGCCTACGGCGTTGCCCGTGCCGAGCGCCAGCAGGTCGTATTCAGTCCGCAGCCCGCGCAGGTTATGCAGATGCTGCCTGTGGGCAGGGTACAGGCGGGCCAGTCCCTGGCGCTGCTGGATATGCCGGACTTGCACGCCCGCCGTGCCCGCACCCAGGCCAGCGTGCAGGCCCTTTCGCGCCAACTGCCGAGGCTGATGGACATGGAAAAAGGGCTGGACGTGCAGCGGGCCACTATGCGCCGTCTGCAAGAGCAACTGGCTGAGGCCCAGGCCATCGACGCCGAGGCAGCGCGGCTGCAGCTCAAGGCCGAGTTTGCCGGCCAGTGGCTGGATGTGGACCCGAACCTGCGCTCGGGCGCGTGGGTCAATCCCCGCGTCCCCCTGGGGGTGCTGGTCGATCCGGCCAGTTGGGTGGTCGATACCTATGTGCCGCAGCAGGAGATTGAACGCATCCGCATCGGAGCTGCCGCCAGGTTCTGGCCCCAAAACTGGGCGCAGCCGATTGCCGCCACCGTGATTGCCCTGGATGGCGCCCGTACCCAGCAACTGGCCTACCCCATGCTCGATGCCCGCTTTGGCGGCAAGATTGCCACCCAGACGCATGAGAAAGAGGCCATTCCCGCCTACCCGGTGTACCGGGTGCGCCTGCAACTGCAAGCGCATCCGCCGCAGTTGCGCGAGCTGCCCGGTACGGCCCATATCGAGGGGCAGCGCAGTAGTTGGTTGGGTGAAGTGCTGCAAACCACCTTGGCAGTGCTGATTCGAGAAAGCGGTTTTTAGGTGTGCAACGGTGGTTGTGGCCGGACATTCTTCAAAATAGCGGTTTAATGATCGGGGAACTTTTTTCTTGGTAGCCTTGGTAACGTTGTGCCCGCCTTGCTTGCCAAGCAAGAGAGCGTCAACACGCTCTTTGGTTTTTGCCCTGTCTGTTGCATGACCTTGCCTATTCCCTTTGCTTTTCTAGCCCGTTCGGGCGGGCGGTCGCGTGTGCTGGCGTTTTGGCTGGCTTTGCTGGTGGTGCTGGCCCCCACGCTGGGGCGGATGCACGGCGTGCTGCACCTGCCGCCGGTGGTGGCGCTGGCCCAGGCCCCGCAGACGGCGGTGGCGAGCGGGCCGCAGCCCAGCGGC
>JAHRXD010000022.1 GCA_019104825.1 Comamonas sp. | reverse complement strand
GTCTGGAGCCGCGCCGAGCGCGTGGCCCGTGTCTTTCAAGACCCCATGGCCGGGACCTGCGAAGACCTGACCATCGAGGAGAACATGGCCCTGGCGCAGTGCCGGGGGAGCTTTCGCAAGCTGACCCGCGCCGTCAAGACCGAAATGCGCGACCTGTTCCGCGAACGGCTGGCCATGCTGGGCCTGGGCCTGGAAAACCGGCTAACCGACCGCATCGGCCTGCTTTCGGGCGGGCAGCGCCAGGCGATCAGCCTGCTGATGGCGGCGCTGCAACCCTCGCGCATCCTGCTGCTGGACGAGCACACCGCCGCGCTCGACCCGCGCACGGCAGACTTCGTGCTGCAACTGACCTGCCGCATCGTGGAGGAATCCAAGCTCACCACCATGATGGTCACGCACAGCATGCGCCAGGCGCTGGACGTGGGCAGCCGCACCATCATGCTGCACCAGGGCCAGGTGGTGCTGGACGTCAGCGGCGAGGAACGCGCCCGCATGGACGTGCCCGACCTGTTGCAGATGTTCGAGAAGGTGCGGGGCGAAAAGCTCTCGGACGATGCGCTGCTGCTAGGCTGATAGAAAAAAGGAGCTGCTTGCGCTGATATATCAACGGTTTCAATATGATTTATTATTGAAATCCAATATATATCAGCGCAAGCAGCTCTTATTTTTTTGATTCGCCCTCTTTAACCCCATCGTTTCATGCGATGCGTGTCATCGCAGACAATCGCCCCTGCGTTACTCCAGAGTGCTTTCCCCCAGGCCGCTTTGCGGCCTTTCGTTTTTTTGCCCGCCTCCTGCGAACTGCCCATGGCCTCTGCCACCCCCTCCTCTCCTGCCTCCACCGCCCCGTCGCTGCAACGCACGCTCAAGGCCCGCCACATGTCGATGATCGCCATCGGCGGCTCGATCGGCACGGGACTGTTCGTTGCCTCGGGAGCCACCATCTCGCAGGCCGGCCCCGGCGGCGCCCTGCTGGCGTATGCCGTGGTGGGGCTGATGGTGTATTTCCTCATGACCAGCCTGGGCGAGATGGCGGCGCACCTGCCCGTCTCCGGCTCGTTCGCCACCTACGGGGCCAAGTACGTGGACGAGGGCTTCGGCTTCGCCCTGGGCTGGAACTATTGGTACAACTGGGCGGTGACGATTGCCGTCGATCTGGTGGCGGCGCAACTGGTCATGGCCTACTGGTTTCCGGATGCCAACGGAATGCTCTGGAGCGCGGCCTTCCTGGCGCTGATGTTTGCCCTGAATGCGCTGTCGGCCCGGGGCTTTGGCGAGTCGGAATTCTGGTTTTCCGCCATCAAGGTGGTCACGGTGCTGGTGTTCATCGCCATCGGCCTGCTGATGGTGCTGGGCATCCTGCGCGGCGGTTCGCCCGAGGGGCTGTGGGGCAACCTGGCCCATTTCACCCAGGGCGATGCACCGTTTGCCGGGGGCTTTGCGGCGCTGATCGGGGTGGCGATGATCGTCGGCTTCTCCTTCCAGGGCACGGAACTGATCGGCATTGCCGCCGGCGAATCCGAAGACCCGGCCCGCAACGTGCCCAAGGCGGTGCGCAAGGTGTTCTGGCGCATTCTGCTGTTCTACGTGTTCGCCATTCTCATCATCGGCCTGCTCATCCCGTACACCGATCCGCAGCTGCTGCGCAACGAGCTGGGCGACATCAGCGTCAGCCCCTTCACCCTGGTGTTCGAGCGGGCCGGCCTGCTCTCGGCCGCGGCAGTGATGAATGCGGTGGTGCTGACCTCGGTGCTGTCGGCGGGCAACTCGGGCATGTATGCCTCCACCCGGATGCTGTACGCGCTGGCACGGCAAGGCATGGCGCCCCGGCTGTTTGCCCGCGTCAACCGCCGGGGGGTGCCGCTGCCCGCCCTGCTGGCGACCACGGCGATTGCCGCGCTGTGCTTTCTGACGAATATCTTCAGCCCGCAGGCGGTGTATATCTGGCTGCTGAACCTGTCGGGCATGTGCGGCTTCATTGCCTGGCTGGGGATTGCCATCAGCCATTACCGCTTCCGCAAGGGCTGCGAGGCCCAGGGCTTCGACACCGCCGCCCTGCCCTACCGCGCAGCGGCCTTTCCGTTCGGGCCGATTTTTGCCTTCGTGCTGTGCATGGTCATCACCCTGGGGCAGAACTGGGAGGCGTTCCTGCAGGAGCGCATCGACTGGAATGGCGTGATCGCCACCTATATCGGCCTGCCGCTGTTTGCCGCCATCTGGCTGGGCTACCGCCTGGTCAAGGGCAGCCGTGTGGTGCGTTATGCCGAGATGGATGTGCAGGGCGGGCGCTGAACCTGTTGTAAAACTGCGCAGGCAGCGTGAGTCTGCGCCGAAATCTGCCCAGGGATGCTGCGCCCGGAGAGCCGAAGGCGGCATACTCCCCTTATGCCTTCGCCGTCTGCATCCTGTTCGCTCCGTCTTCTGCCCGGCAAGACCATCGCCGGGCTGATAGCGCTACTGTTTCTTGCTATCAGCTATTGGGCGGTGCTGCTGAACAGCCACGAGCAGCAGCGGCAAAGTCTGCAAACCCAGACCCAGTTGCGCGTCACCCAGGTGGCCCATGTCCTTGCCAACCAAGTGAGCATGCTGTTTTCCAGCATCGACTACGCCACGGCCAACTTCGCCCTCGCCCATGCGGCCACAGAGCTACCGGCCGAGGAACGCATTCTGGCATCCTTCGCCCGGCCGCCTTTCGACCAGGCCATTGCCCAGGTGGCCATTGCCGATGCCCAGGGGAAAATCGTCTATTCCTCCCTGGCCCCGCAGGGGCAGCCACAAACAACGGTGTTCATTACCGATCGGGAGCATTTTCTCGTCCACGCCGAAGGCAAGGTTTCAGGGCTGTACGTTGGAGCGCCCGTGCTGGGCCGCGTCTCGCAGCAATGGACGGTGCAGGTCAGCCGCGCTTTGCAGCACAACGGCCAATTCGGTGGCGTGCTGGTCATTTCCATCCCCTGCGATTACCTGACCAGCTTTTTCCACGATGTTTTCAACCAGCCCAACGACGTGATTGCCCTGCGGCGTGCCGATGGCCGCTTTCTGGCCCGCTCCCTGCATCCCGAGCAGGTGCTGGATCGCACCGGCATTCCGGAAGTGGCCGCCGTCCTCGATGCCTCGCCCAGCCATGGCAGCGCCGTTGTCGTCTCGCCCGTCGATCAGGTGCCACGTCTTTATGCCTGGGAGATGGTGCCCCAGTTCGGCCTGCGCGTCACTGCCGGGGTAGACCAGGAGGCCGTTCTGGCGCCGCTGGAAAAGAGTATTCACAAGAACTTGGTATTCAGCACCATCGGCACCCTGCTGGGCATTCTGGGCGCGGCCCTGCTGGCGCACTTCAGCGTCCAGCGTCAGCGCATGATCGCGCGGCTGCATCTGGCGCAGGAGCAACTCGCCGCGCTGGTCAAGCGTTTTCCTGGCGGGGTGGTGCTGGAACACCCGCTGGAGCCGGAAAAGGTCACGATCAACCCCGCCCTGGCGCAATTGCTGCAGTTGCCACCGGGCCAGCAGATCACCCGCTCCATGCTGTTGGCCCGGATTCCCGAGGAATTGCAGACCGTCTTGCTGCCGACGCAGCCTGATGTGGAAGCGCCGCAAGGCGAAGCGGTGGCACTCAGCGACGGCCGGGTGCTTGAAGTCGTGCAGTTCCTGTTGCAGACCGACCAGCAGGCGCTGGGGCGCCTGTCCCTGGTGCAGGATGTCACTGCCCGCCATCAGCGCCAGACGGCACTGGAGCAACTCGCCCTGACCGATGCCCTCACCGGCCTGCCCAACCGCCGCGCCTTCATGCTGGCGCTGGAGAGCGAATGTGCAGCCATCCGCACCCAGGAGGCGCCCGAAGCGGCACTGATCTTCCTGGACATCGACCACTTCAAGCGCATCAACGATACCTACGGCCACGGCGTGGGCGATGAAGTGCTGAACCACCTGGGGCAACTGCTGCGCCAGGGCCTGCGCACGTCGGACGTTCCGGGCCGCGTGGGCGGGGAGGAATTTGCCATCCTTCTGCCCCGTACCAGCCTGGCCCAGACCCAGGCGCTGGCCGAGCGGCTGCGCCAAAGCCTGGAGCAGAACCCGGCGCCCACCTCGGCCGGGGCTCTGGAATTTCGGGCCAGTTTCGGTATTTGCCCCCTGGCCGGCGACGAGGTCGATGCCGCCTTGTGTCTGCAGCGGGCCGACATGGCCCTGTACCACGCCAAAAACACCGGACGCAACCGGGTATGCACCTGGCACCCGAACCTGCAGCCAAGGTAGCGCTTTTCCAAAATGTTCTGGATCGAAAATCTGGCCGCCGTCCTGGGCGTGCTGTCGGTATGGCTGATGGCGCGGCAAAAGCCGCTGGCGTGGCCGGTCGGCTTCGCCATGGTGGTGTTGTATGCCGTGGTGTTCTTCGAGGCCCGGCTGTATTCCGAAACCCTGCTGCAAGCCGTGTACGCGGTGCTGCAAGCCTACGGCTGGTGGCGCTGGCTGCGCGGTGACAATGCGGCACACGGGGCGTTGCCCGTCACCACCCTGCGCACCCCGTTGGTGCTGCGCGACCTGGGCGTCGGCCTGCTGCTGACGGCCGCCCTCGGTGCCTTCATGCACCTGAACACCAATGCACAAATGCCTTGGCTGGATGCGGCACTGACCGGTTTCAGCCTGGTCGGACAGTACTGGATGGCCAACAAGCGCCTGCAGTGCTGGCCGCTGTGGATCGTGCTGGATGTGGCCTACGTGGGCATGTTCTGGGCCGCCGGGTTGATGACCACGGCACTGCTGTACGCAGGCTTTGTCGGACTGGCCCTGTACGGCTGGCGGCAATGGCGGGCAGCGCGATGAAGGTCGTGGTGCTGACCGGGCCGGAATCGGCAGGCAAAAGCACGCTGTGCGCGGCCCTGGCCGAGCGCTTTGCCGCCCCGGTGGTGCCCGAATACGTGCGGGAATACATGGATGGCCTGGGACGGGACACTTGTCTGGCCGACATCACGCCCATCGCCCAAAGGCAATGGCAGCATGAACAGGCCGCCCGGGCTCCACGCCCGCCGCTGTTGCTGCTGGACACCCATCTGCTGAGCAACCACCAGTGGAGCATGGCGCTGTTCGGCCAAAGCCCGGCATGGATTACCGGCCGGCTGGCCCGCCAGCGCTACGACGCGGTGTTCCTGCTCGACCCCGAGGGCTTGCCCTGGCAGGCCGATGGCCTGCGCTGCCAGCCGGACGTGGCTCAGCGCCGGGCCTTTCACGCTGCACTGGCGCAGTGGCTGACCACCCACCGGCAGCCATTGGTGCATGTCGCAGGCGATTGGCAGCAACGCTACCGGCAGATCGAGGCGGCGCTCATTCAGCTGCTGGCAGCGCCTGGCCGCCCAGCACCTTCCACAAGGTAATGCGGTTCTGCTGCTCGGCCAGGCGCAGGGTGATCTGCGTTTGCTGGGCAGCGTACAGGCTGCGCTGGGCATCCAGCACCGTCAGAAAGTCGTCCATCCCGGCGTCAAACCGGGCTTGCGACAGGGTCAGCGCCGTCTGCGTGCTGGACACGGCCTCGTGCTGGGCGGCCAGCCGCTCGGCCCACTGGGCACGGTCAGCCAGGGTGTCCAGCACCTCCCCGAAAGCGGTTTGCACGGTTTTCTCGTACTGGGCCAGGGCCACGCGCTGTGCGGCCTGCGCGGCCTCCAGCCCGAAACGCAGACGGCCCGCGTTGAAAATCGGCAGCTGGATGACGGGCATGAAGCTCCAGCTGCGGTTGGGCCCGGTGAACAGGCCATCGAGCTGGGTACTGCCGCTGCCCACATTCGCCGTCAGGCCGATACTGGGAAAGAACGCCGCCCGCGCCGCCCCGATATTGGCGTGCTGGGCAATCAGGGCATGTTCTGCCGCCTGCACGTCCGGGCGGGTCAACAAAACGCTGGATGGCAAGGACGGCGGCAGCGGCTGTAGCAACGCCACGGGCGTTTGCAGGACACCCGGCGGCGGCAGCACGGCCTCGGGCACCGTGCCGCCCAGCAAAAGCTGCAAGGCATTGCGGCTGCGGTCCCGCTGGGCGGTAAATTGCGCCACGTCGCCCCGCGCAGCGGCCACGGTGCTGCGGTTTTGCGCCAGGGCCAGCGCAGACGTTGCCCCGAGCGCCGCCATGCGCTCCATCAGGGCGTAGGACTGCTCCCGACTTTGCAAGGTCTGCTCGGCCAGAGTCAGGCGCTCCTGATCGGCAGCCAGGGTCAGCCAGGCATTGGTCACTTCGGCGATCAGGGCAATTTCCACCCCCCGGCGGTTTTCTTCCACCTGCAAAAACTGCTGCCAGGCGGCGGCCTTGAGGTTGCGGATGCGGCCCCACAAATCCACTTCGTAGCTGGCAAAGCCGATATTGGCCGTGATCTGCTGGCTGACCCGGCTGGTGCCTCCGGCCAGGTCGGCGCTGCTGCGGCTGCGCTGCTCCTGCAACTGGGCGTTGATGCCGGGCAGCTGATCGGCCCGGGCAATGCCGTACTGGGCACGGGCCTTGTCCACATTGCCGGCGGCAATGCGCAGATCGCGGTTTTCCTGCAGGGCCAGCGCGACCGCCTGGCGCAGCGGCGCGTTTTGCAGCCACTGCAGGTGGTGCGCCTGCGTAGCGGCCAGGGAAAGCGGCACCGCTTGCTGCGACGCCGTCTGGGCCAGGGTGGCTGGAACGACATCCTGTGGCCGGTGGTAGGTTGGCGCCAGATTGCAGCCGCCAAGAATTGCAATAAAAGTGGCTGAAACGCTTGCCCTGAAAGCGCTGGCAGCTATATTTATCTTTTTCATGCCATGCCCTCCACGGCAGGCGTGCCGGAAGTGTCTTCGTCCCGGCGGCTGCGGCTCTGGAACCAGCTGCGCACCAGCAGGAAAAATACCGGTACCAGGAACAGCCCCAGCACGGTGGAGGCCAGCATCCCGCCCAGTACGGCGGTGCCGATGGCATTGCGCCCCCCGGCACCGGCGCCCGTGCCCAGGGCCAGGGGCAGCACGCCAAAGCCAAAGGCCAGCGAAGTCATCAGAATGGGCCGCAGGCGCAGGCGCACGGCCTGTACCGTGGCATCGACCAGCTTGTGCCCCTGCTCCTGCAGCTGCACGGCAAACTCGACGATCAGAATCGCGTTCTTCGAGGCCAGCCCCATGGTGGTCAGCAGCCCGACCTGGAAATACACGTCATTCGTCAGCCCCCGGGTATAGGTGGCCAGCAGCGCCCCCAGCACCCCCAGCGGCACGGCCAGCATCACCGACAGCGGTACTGTCCAGCTCTCGTACAGCGCCGCCAGGCACAGGAAGACGAACAGGATCGAGATGGCGTACAGCAGGGGCGCCTGGGCGCCCGACTGGCGCTCCTGCAGGGACGCACCCGTCCACTCATGGCCGATGCCAGGGGGCATGGTTTGCAGAATGTTTTCGACGATTTGCATGGCCACGCCGGAACTGACGCCCGGCGCTGCGCTGCCGATGATCTCGTAGGCCTTGGCGCCGCTGTAGCGCATCAGTTGCGGTGAGCCATAGTCCCAGTAGCTGGTGGAGAAGGCATCGAAAGCCACCATCTGCCCCGCCGCATTGCGCACGCTCCACAGGTTGATGTCCTGGGGCAGCATACGGTACGGGGCATCGCCCTGGATATAGACCCGCTTGACCCGGCCGTTGTGCAGGAAGTCGTTCACATAGGTGCCGCCCATGGCACTGGACAGGGTGTTGTTGATGTCGTTGTAGCCCAGGCCCAGGGCCGCGGCCTTGCGGTCATCGACGTGCAGGCGCAGCTCGGTGGCATCGTCCAGGTTGGTCGTGCGCACATTGGTCAGTTCGGGGTACTTGCGGGCTTCCTGCAGGAACTGGTCTTTCGCGGCCAGCAAGGCCGCATGGCCCAGGCCGCCCACATCCTTGAGCATGACGTTGAACCCGGCATTCGACCCCAGGCCGCGCACCGCCGGCGGTTGCGTGACGAAGACCTTGGCGTCGCGGATGCTGGCCAGCGCCTCGGTGGCCCGGTGCGCCACCTGTTCGGCCGACTGGCTGGCCAGCGGACGCTCGGCCCAGGTCTTCAGCCGCACAAAGCCCCGCGCCGAGCTTTGGTCGCCGCTCAGGCCCGAGACCTGGTTGAAGCTGACCACCTCGGGCTGCTGCAGGAAATATTCGCGCACCTGGTCGAGCACGCGCTGCAGGCGGGCGTCCGATGCGCCGGCCGGCAGGTTCACGTTCACGTAGATGAAACCCTGGTCCTCATCCGGCAGAAAGGAAGTGGGCAGGCGCTGCAACAGTACCCACATGGCGATCAGCACCGCCAGGAAAATGACCAGCATCCGTTTGCTGCGCTGCAAAATCCGGGCCACCTGGCCCTGGTAGCGGTTGGCGGTGGCATCGAAGTTGCGGTTGAACCAGGCAAAGAAACGGTCGTTGAGGCCCAGCAGCCCCGAACGCACGACACCGGATCGCGCAGCCGGGGGCTTGAGCAAACTGGCACACAGTGCAGGCGTCAGCGTCAGCGCGACAAACACCGACAAGGCCATGGCCGCCACGATGGTGATGGAGAACTGGCGGTAGATGATGCCGGTGGAACCGCCGAAAAACGCCATGGGCACGAATACCGCCGACAGCGTGACGCCGATGCCCACCAGCGCCGGGGTGATTTCGCGCATCGACCGGCGTGTTGCCTCCTTGGCGGACAGGCCGGTTTCGTGCATCACGCGCTCGACGTTTTCCACGACCACGATGGCATCGTCCACCAGCAGGCCGATGGCCAGCACCATGGCGAACATGGTCAGGGTGTTGATGGAGAAGCCCGCCGCCGCCAGCACCCCCAGGGTGCCCAGCAGCACGACGGGTACGGCAATCGCCGGAATCAGGGTGGCCCGCAGGTTCTGCAGGAAGATGAACATCACCAGCACCACCAGCACCATGGCTTCGCCCAATGCCTTGATCACCTCCTGGATCGAGGCCCGCACGAACGGCGTGGAGTCGGAGCTGACGAAATAGTCGATCTGGTTGGGGAAGAACGGCTTCATCGCGTTGAGCTTGGCCACCACCGCATCGGCCACCTGCATGGCATTGGCCCCATCAGCCAGCACCACGCCCATGCCGGCGCCGCCCATGCCGTTGAGCTTGGATTTGACGGTCAGCGAATCCGGCCCCAGTTCCACCCGGGCGACGTCCTTCATGGTGACGACGGCGCCGTCCTCGGTGGACTTGAGGACGATCGCCTCGAACTGCGGCACCGTCTGCAACTTGGTGCGGGCCGTGATAGTGGCGTTGAGCTGCTGGTTTTCCACCGCTGGCAAGGCGCCCAGCTGCCCTGCCGAGACCTGGGCGTTCTGGGCATTGAGCGCCGCCACCAGATCGGAAGGAATCAAGGCATATTTGCGCATCTTGGCCGGATCCATCCAGATGCGCATGGCGTAGTTGGTGCCAAAGACGTTCACGTCACCGACGCCGTCGATACGGCCGATTTCATCGACCACATACGTTTGCAGGTAGTCGCCGATATCGACCGAGGCCATGCCCGGGTCGGTGGAATAAAAGCTGTAGGTGGCCAGGAAGTCCTGCCCGCCCTTGTTTACGAACACGCCCCGGCTTTTCACGGCCTCGGGCAGGCGGTTCATGGCCGATTGCAGCTTGTTCTGCACCTGCACCTGGGCCACGTCGATATCGGTGCCCGGTGCAAACGTCAGCGTCGTGCGTGCCCGGCCCGAGGCGTCGGACGTGGAACTCATGTACAGCACATGGTCGATGCCCTTGAGCTGCTGCTCGATGATCTGCGTGACGGAGTTTTCCACCGTCTCGGCCGAGGCACCGGTGTATTGCGCCCCGATGGTGACGCGCGGCGGGGCAATGTCCGGGTATTGCTCCAGCGGCAGGACGAAGATCGACAGCGCCCCGGCCAGCATGATGATGATGGCGATGACCCAGGCAAAAATGGGCCGGTTGATGAAAAACTGTGCCATGCGCTGCTGCCTTTATTTGCCGCCGTTCAGGGCGGCCCGCAGCGCCGCTGCTGCCGCCTGGGAGTCGACCGCAGCGGGGCGGTAGTCCTGC
This sequence comes from Comamonas sp., assembly GCA_019104825.1. GTDB lineage: Bacteria > Pseudomonadota > Gammaproteobacteria > Burkholderiales > Burkholderiaceae_C > Comamonas > Comamonas nitrativorans. The sequence goes on along the minus strand of JAHRXD010000022.1, from coordinate 6,356 downwards.
GCAGACATGGGTTCGGGCCGGACGGCCTCCCCGGGTTTGAAGCGCTGGAAGCCCTCGACCACCACCTGGTCGCCCGCCTGCACGCCGCTTTCGGCCAGCCAGTCTGTGCCGACCGCCTGGGTCAGCACCACCGGGCGCTTGACGGCCAGCTTGGCCCCCCCCTGCTCCTCGATCACCAGCACCGTGGCGCGGCCCGTGGTGTCGCGCGTCACCGCCTGCTGCGGAATGAGCAGGGCATTGGCGGCCAGCCCCGTGGGCAGCCGGGCCTGTACGAACATCCCCGGGAGCAATTGGCCGTGCGGGTTCGGCACCACCGCCCGCAAGGTGACGGTGCCCATGCCGGGATTGGCGATCAGGCCGGAAAACTGCAGCTTGCCCTGGTGCGGGTAGGCGCTGCCATCTTCGAGCTGAATGGCGATGGCCATGCTGTCGGCATCGATTTTTTCGTAGCGGCCAGCGGCCCAGTCGCGCTGCAGTTGCAACAATTCGGCGGTCGATTGGGTGAAGTCGACGTACATCGGATCGGTCTGCACGATTTCCGTCAGGGCATTCGTCTGGTTGGCCGTCACCAACGCGCCGGGGGTGACGTTGGACAGGCTGATGCGCCCGGCAATGGGCGCTTCGATCCGGGCGTAGCGCAGGTTGATACGGGCCGTCTCGACACTGGCGCGGGCGGCCTGCAGCTCGGCCTGGGCAACGCTGGCAGCCGCCTGGTTGTCCTCGTCCTGCTGGGCGCTGATGGCGGCGATTTTGACCAAGTCAGCGCTGCGTTTGGCCTGAAGCTGCTGACGCTGCAACGTGGCCTGGGCCTTGGCCAGGGCAGCCTGGGCGCTGTTCAGGTTGGCCTGCAGCAAGGCCGGGGCGATCTGGTAAAGCGCCTGCCCCTGGCGCACTGAGGAACCCTCGGTAAACAGCTGTTTCTGGATGATGCCGCTGACCTGGGGACGCACTTCCGCAATCTGGAAAGCACGGGTGCGCCCCGGCAGCGTCGATTGCAGGGCCTGGCTTTGCGGCTGCAACACCACCACGCCGACGGTGGGCACCTCCTGCTCGTCCTGCGCCGCGTTGTTTCCCGTGCCCTGTCCGCAGGCGGTCAGAACGGCCATTCCGCCCAGCAACAGCAGGCGCCGGACGGTCTGGCGAAGGGGGGTAGGAACAGAGACAGGAGCAGAAAACAAAGCGGATGGAAGGCAGACAGGCATCATGCAGACAGGCGGCTAAAGCCGGGCAGTACGCGCCCAAGGGATTTGGCGCAATGCGGGATTGTCACCTGCCCAGATGAAGTTTTTGTAAACCGCACCGCCGCAGCTCGGCCCGCCGCCCTATCACCCCAGCACCGCGCTGACCCCGCCGTCCACGGCCAGCCACTGCCCCGTGATGTGTTTGCCGGCGGCGCTGGCCAGCAGCACAGTGATGCCTTTCAAGTCTTCCTCGTCGCCCAGGCGGCGCAGGGGTGCCTGGGCACACATCTGCGCCTCGCCCATGGCATCGATCAGGCCCGAAGCCATCTTGGTGCGGAAAAAGCCGGGGCAGACCGCGTTCACCGTAATGCCATGCTGGCCCCATTCGGCAGCCAGGGCGCGGGTGAAATTGAGTACCGCGCCCTTGGACGTGTTGTACGCCAGGGTGCGCATGGCGATCGGATTGCCGCCCAGCCCGGCGATGGACGAGATATTGATGATGCGCCCGCCCCGCGCCAGCATCCCCGCCCGGGCCACGGCCTGGCTCAACAGGAAATAGCCCCGGATGTTCAAGCCCATCACCTTGTCCCAGGCGGCCAGGGGGTGCTCCTCGGCCTTGGCCGCCCAGGTGGCACCCGCGTTGTTCACCAGAATGTCGATGGCCCCCAGGCGTTCGCTGGCCTGCTGCACCAGGGCGGCAATCCCCTCGGGACTGGCGCAGTCGGCGGCAATCCAGTGCGCGTCGATGCCCTGGGCCTGCAGGGCTGCAGCGGCGCTTTCCAGCTCCGGCGCCTTGCGGGCGGTGATCAGCACCCGCGCCCCGGCTTCGCCCAGGGCCTGGGCCATCTGCAGCCCCAGGCCGCGGGAGCCACCCGTCACCAGGGCGGTTTTTCCTGTCAAGTCAAAAAGTTGTTGCACGCTGCGTGCCATGGTGCTGTCTCCTGTTGGTAAGGGGGTGAAACGAAGCGGCCTATTGTCCCGAGCATGGCAGGACGGCCTTGTCGCCCGGGTGCCACGGAAAAACTTGCCAGCCCTGGAAAATAAACTGTATATTTACACAGTCACTGTTCATTCATACAGGTAATTTATGCAGACCATGACCGACACCCTTCCTGCCCGCACATTCCGCATCGAGCTGTGCGACACCCCCGAACTGACCGACGCATTGCGCGAGCGTGCCGAAGCCCGCTATGCCCGGGTGCTGGAGCGCCAACTGGGCAGCGCCGAGGCCGTCTGCGACACCCTGCAGTTGCTGGAGCAATTGCAGGAAGCCGCCCCCGAAGACGTGCCGCCCGACGCCCAGGACGTGTGCCAGCGCTGGCTCAAGGCCGCCCGGGCTGCCTCCGAAGCGGCCATGCAGGGGCTGGGCGTGGCGGAAAGCGGCTACTTTGCCGTGCATGTTCAATAAAAATAGCTGCTTGCGCTTGAATAGCAATATTTTCAAGGTTAAATAACTATGAAATCGTTGTAAATAAAGCGCAAGAAGCTATGTTCTTTTTGCTACCGGAACCCGCTACAGTTGCCGCTGCGCTTTTTCAGCTTTCACCCTGCCACCATGCCCCGCAAATACTCTGCCGAACACGTCTGGATTGACGCCAGCAACCCCGAAGCCGCCATTGTCGGCATCACCGTCCACGCACAAGACGCCCTGGGCGATGTGGTGTTCACCGACCTGCCCGCCCCCGGTACGCAAGTGACTGCCGGGCAGGCGGCCGGGGTGATCGAATCGGTCAAGGCGGCTGCCGACCTGTTCGCCCCGGCCAGCGGCACCGTCCTGGCACTCAACCCCGACGTGCAGGCCGACCCCGGCCTGCTCAACAGTGCCCCCCTGGACGCCGGCTGGCTGTTCACCCTGCGCCTGGATGTGCCCGCCGAACTCGACGCGCTGATGGACGAGGCCGCCTACCAAAGCTTCTGCCAATAAAAGAACGCAAACGTTCCCCCCTTGCATACCGCGCCAGCGGTGGTAAAACCGGCCTCTGGCCCACCCTTGCCCCGCTGCCGCCATGCGCCAACCCGATCTTTCCTTCCTCGTCCACCGTCAGCAACTGCCTGATGGCGATGCCTCCTTCCAGGCGGATGCAGCGCTGCCCCCCCTGGATGTCCTGGAGAGCGCCGCCAACCTCCCGCAGGACGACCCGCTGGCCACCCTGATTGCCGAACTGCGCAACTACCAGGCCGAGCTGGAGGTGCAGAACCAGGTACTCAACTACAGCCAGGCCGTGGCCGAAAGCGCCTCCGAGCGCTTCGAGGCCCTGTTTGCCAGCGTGCCCCTGCCCCTGCTGGTGCTGGACGATGCCCACGACATGGTCATCCAGGCCAACGCCATGGCCCTGGGCGCCTTCCAGCCCCAGGGCAGCGACCGGCTGCTGGCCTCCTTCATGCCCTTCGTCAGCCAGGCCGACCGCGCCCGGGTGGAGCAGGCCTTCGCCCAGGCCCGCGCCCACGGCAAAAGCGAAGTGCATGAAATGGTCTTCAACCTGGGCGATGCCAGCACCATGCAGGGCGACCTGCACATCGCCTGCATCGAAGTGCCCCGCCAGGAAGGGCCGCCCACGGCGCAATTCATGTGCGCCATCATCGACCAGGGGCCGCTGCTGGCCGAGCGGCGCACCCTGCAGCAGCGCAACACCCAGTTGCTGGCCAGCGAAAAACGGCTGGAGGCGGTCATCAACGCCTCGATGGACGCCATCATCAGCGTCGACAAAGACCTGCGCATCACCGTTTTCAACCCCACGGCAGCCGCCCTGTTCGCCTGCGCCAGCGAAGAAGCGTTGGGCAGCCACCTCTCGCGTTTCCTGCCGGACGTGGCGGCGACCCTGCCCCTGGCCCACGTCACCACCCAGGCGCTGCTGGGCGAGATGCAGGCGCACACCGCCAGCGGCCAGCGCGTGGCGGTGGAGGTCAGCGTGGCGTTCGAACACGACGGCACCAGCACCACCGTTTTTGCCCGCGACCTGACCAGTCGCAAGCGCACCGAAGCGCAGCGCAGTGCCCTGGAGATGCAACTGCGCGAGGCACACAAGATGCAGGCCCTGGGCACCATGGCCGGGGGCATCGCGCACGACTTCAACAACATCGTCGGCGCCATTCTGGGCAACGTCGAACTGGCCAAGACGGACAGCCTGCACCACCCGCAGTTGCTGGAAAGCCTGCTGGAAATCGAGAAAGCCGGCCGCCGCGCCCGCGATCTGGTGCGGCAAATCCTCACCTTCAGCCGCAACGAACCGCCCGCCCGCCGCGCCGTCCACCCCTTGCAGGCCATCCGGGAGACGGAAAAACTCCTGCGCATGGGCCTGCCCCCGGCCATCGAGCTGACGATCGACGCCCCCCCCGACCTGCCGCCCATGCTGGCCGACCCGGCCCAGGTCGAGCAGGCCTTGTTCAACCTGACCAACAATGCCGTCCACGCCATCGGCAGCGCAGGCACCCCCCGGGGCAGCATCGCCATCAGCGCCCATCTGGCCATGCCGCAGCTGAGTCTGGTGCAGCGCTTCGACCTGATGCCGGACAACTACATCGCCCTGTCGGTGCGTGACAACGGCCCCGGCATGGACGCCGCCACCCAGGAGCGGATTTTCGAGCCCTTCTTCACCACCAAGCCCGTCGGCCAGGGCACCGGCCTGGGCCTGGCCGTGGTGCATGGCCTGATGCGCACCCACGAAGGCGCCGTCGAGGTGCAAAGCCAGCCCGGGCAGGGCTGCTGCTTCACCCTGTACTTCCCGCTGCTGCCGGCCAGTACGGCGGCCATTTTTACCGCCCCGCGCCTGCCCAGGGTCAAGCCCCAGCCCCCGGCCGCCCTGCCCGTGGCCTTGCACACCGCCCCCCAGGTGCAGCACCACGTGATGTACGTGGACGACGATCCGGCCCTGGTGCTGCTGGTGCAGCGCCTGCTGCGCCGCCGGGGCTACCAGGTCACGACCTTCGAAGACCCGCGTGCCGCCGTGCAGGCGTTGCAGGAAACCCCCAGGGCCTTCGATCTGGTGGTGACCGACTACAACATGCCCGGCTACTGCGGCCTGGATTTGCTCAAGGCGGCCCAGACCATTCGCCCGGACTTGCCGGTGGCCCTGGCCTCGGGCTACGTCACCTCCGACATCAGCGAACAGGCCCTGGCCGCCGGCGCCCTGGCACTGATCCACAAACCCAACGACGTCAGCGAGCTGTGCGCCATCGTCGACCAGCTGCTGCACCCCAAAGTCGATTGGCATGGTCGCCAGGAATGATTGCCCATGACGCCGCGCCCGCTGTGCCTGTATGAAGACGCCGACCTGCTGGTTCTGGTCAAGCCAGCGGGCCTCCTGAGTGTGCCCGGCCGGGGCGCTGACAAACAGGACTGCCTGAGCGCCCGCGCCCAGGCTTTCTGGCCCGATGCGCTGGTCGTACACCGCCTGGACATGGCCACCTCGGGTCTGATCGTCCTGGCCCGCCATAAAACAGCGCAGGCGCAACTGAGTCAGGCTTTTGCCGAGCGCCGGATGCACAAGCGCTATGTGGCCATTGCTGCCGGGCCGGCGCTGCCTGCGGGCTGGCAGCAGGTGGATGCCCCCTTGCGCTGCGATTGGGAGCAGCGCCCCCGGCAAATGGTCGATGCCATCGCCGGCAAGCCCAGCAGCACCCGCTACTGCGCAGCGCCCGGGCAAGACGGCGTGCCCCCGGGCTGCACCCGCCTGTGGCTGGAGCCGATCACCGGCCGCAGCCACCAGTTGCGCGTCCACATGGCCCACCTGGGCCGGCCCCTGGCGGGCGACGGTTTGTACGCCCCCGGGGCCGTACAAACGCTGGCTCCGCGCCTGCTGCTGCACGCCCAAAGCCTGGGTTTTGCCCATCCGACCCATGGACAGGCGCTGTTTTTTCACTGCCCGGCGGATTTTTGATCGATTTTTTTACTAGGTATTAACCCTTGATAAAAAATAATCCTTTATGGCTGCTGCAAGCACAGGCATAAAAATCCTCCGTTTATTTTTCCACCCTACCCCTTATAGAACAACGATTTATTGCTATTTTTATGTAGAACAAGCCGGCAGACGTCCATATACACGCCACGACCTCGTCAAAAGGAAAGGCTGCCATAGTAAAAACCCGCTTGCTGGCTTGCACACGCAATTTTTATCCTCTCGCCCCATGTGACAAGCTTGCAAACTGCAATGTTTGTCCATCAACCGAAAACTTCAT
>JAHRXD010000014.1 GCA_019104825.1 Comamonas sp. | reverse complement strand
GGCGGTGCAGGATGTGGGCCGCGCCGTAGAAGGCTTCCACCTCGTTCAATGTCAGCAAGGCGCTCATGCGGCACTCCCCAGGTAGGCTTCGCGCACGCGGGCATCGGAGCGCACGCTGGCCGGGTCGCCGCTGGCGATCACCCGGCCCAGTTCAAAGACGGTGATGGCGTCCGAGATGCCGAACACCACGTCCATGTCGTGTTCGACCAGCAGCACCGACACCTCCCAGCGCGAGGTCAGCGCCTGCAGGTGCCGCGCCAAGTCGTGCGACTCCTTGACCGACAGGCCGGCCATCGGCTCGTCCAGCATCAGCAGCTTGGGGCGGCCCACCAGGGCCAGCGCCAGGTCCAGGCGGCGCTGCTCGCCGTAGCCCAGGTCCTCGGCCACCATGCAGCTCAGGCGGGCCAGGTCGAGTTCTTCCAGCACGGCGTCGGCATCGGCGCCGCTGTCGGCCATGCCCATCTGGTGCGAGGCCAACTCCACCTGGCGGCGCACCGTCATGCCGCTGAAGATGCTGGTGCGCTGAAAGCTGCGCGACAGGCCGCGCTTGCGGCGCTCAACCGCGCCCAGGGCGCTCACGTCCTCGCCGTCCAGCAGCACGCGCCCGCGCGTCAGGCGCCGACGGCCGGTGATGGCATCAATCACGGTGGACTTGCCCGCGCCGTTGGGGCCGATCAGGCCGCGAATCTGGCCCTTTTTGAGTGTCAGCTCCACGCCGTCCAGCGCCTTCACGCCGCCGTAGTGGATGGCCACGTCCTCGGCTTGGAGCACATATGCAGTGGTCATGGCTGGCTGCCTTTCTTTGTCTGGGGGCCGTAGCGCAGGCGGCGGCGCAGCATGCGCATGGCGCCGACGATGCCGTCGGGCGAGAACACGATGACGGCGATCAATGCCGCACCGAAAATGGCCATCGAGTGCGTGGCCCATTCGCCCAGCAGGTCTTTGAACAGGAAATAGACGATGGCGCCCACGATGGGGCCGATGGGGTGCCTGAAGCCCCCCACCACGACCATCAGCAAGGTGATGGCCGAGACGCTCCAGTGCAGGCTTTCGGGCGAGACAAAGCCCGTGTTCAGCGACGACAGCAGCCCGGCAAGCCCCGTGACCACCGCCGACAGCGCGTACACCAGGGCACGCGGTACCGTGGTGCGGATGCCGATGAAACGGGCCCGCTCTTCGTTGTCGCGGATGGCCTCGGTCACGGAGCCGAAGCGTGTGCCCAGCAGCCACAGCAGCACGCAGGTCACGGCCACCATCAGCGCCCAGGCCAGCATGAACAGCGTGGCCGGTTGCAGCAGCACCGACTGCGGCACGCCGAACAGCGTGTCCGGCCAGGCGATGCCCATGCCGTCTGCGCCGCCGGTCATGCCGCGTGCCCGCGAGGCCAGCAGGTAGGCCATCTGGCCGATGGCCAGCGTCAGCATGCCGAAGGCGATGCCCGGCACGCGCACGATGACCAGCCCGATCAGGAAGGCGCCGATGGCAATGGCCGCCAGCACGGCCAGCAGCGCCAGCTCGGCCGGCATCCAGCGCAGCTCCAGCAGCACGCCCATGCCATAGCCGGCGGCGCCGAAGAACAGGGCGTGGCCGAAGCTGACCAGCCCGTTCTGCTTGAGCAGCAGGCCCACGCCCAGCGCGAAGATGGCGTAGATCACCGCCTGGGTGAACATGCCCAGCAGGCTGGCCGAGGTGGTCAGCCCCATGACGGCAGCGCCGCCTGCCAGCGCCAGCAGCGCCCCCAGGGCCATGCGGGAAAGACTCAAAGGCATACGGTCTCTCCTCGCGTCAGGTGCGGCTGCCGGCCAGGCCCGAGGGCTTCCAGACCAGCACGGCGATCATGAACAGAAAGGGCAGCAGCACCGACACCTGCGGCAGATACACCGCGCCGATGGCCTGCATCATCCCCAGCAGCAGCGCGGCGGCGAACGCGCCCGCGAGCGACCCCAGCCCGCCGATGACCACGACGACGAACGAGTCGATCAGCACGTCCGAACTCATGTGCGGCGACAGCGACAGGAACGGCGCCGCCACCACGCCCGCCAGCCCTGCCAGCGCCGCGCCCAGGCCGACCACGGCGGCGCTCAGGGTGTCGGTGTTCACGCCCTGCATCGAGGTGGTCACCGGGTCGGTGCTGGCTGCCCGCACGAACAGGCCGATGCGCGAGTAGCGCAGCCACAGCGTCAGCCCCAGCGCCACGGCAGCGCCGACCACGATGACGCCGATGCGGTAGGCCGGCAGACTTTCGCCGAACAGGCTGACGGAAAAATTCAGCAGCTCGGGCGTGAACAGCGAGTGGTTGCCCTTGCCCCAGACGAAGGCCACCAGGTCTTCCAGGATGAGCAGCAGGCCGAAGGTGACCAGCATCACGTTGAGCGGTTCGCGGTCCTGCAGCAGGCGAAAGCCGTAGCGGTCTAGCAGCACGCCGACCGCCGCCATGACCAGCGGCGCAACGACCAGCGCCACCCAGAAATTGCTGTGCGTGGCCACCGTGAAGGCGATGTACGCCCCCAGCATGTAGAGCGCCCCGTGGGCGAAGTTCACCACCCGCCGAAGGCCGTAGATCAGTGCCAGGCCCGAACTCATGATGATGAGCAGGGCACCGTACACCAATCCGTTGAACAGATTGATCGTCAGCATTGCGTTGTGTCTCCTTGCGCAGCCCGCAGGGGGCGTGCGCTCTGGTGCTTTTTTAGGGGGATGCCGTCGGCGGTCAGCGGTGGGTGAAGCTGGGCGGGCGCTTTTCCAGGAAGGCGTGCATGCCCTCGTGCGCGTCGGCGCTGGCAAAGCGGGCGTACAGCGCCTGGCGCTCGAACAGGATGCCTTCGGTCAGCGGACCTTCCCAGGCGCGGTTGACCGACGCCTTGATGGCCATCAGCGCGGGCAGCGAGTAGTCGGCGATCCGTGCAGCCAGCGCCTGCGTGTGCGCCAGCAGCTCGGCATCGGGCACCACGCGGGAGACCAGGCCGTAGCGGTCGGCCTCCTGCGCATCCAGCACACGGGCCGACAGGCACATGTCCATGGCCTTGGCCTTGCCGATGGCCCGGGGCAGGCGCTGTGTGCCGCCCGCGCCGGGCAGCATGGCCAGCTTGATCTCGGGCAGGGCAAAGCGTGCCGATTCGGCTGCGACGATGATGTCGCAAGCCAGCGCCAGCTCGCAGCCGCCGCCCAGGGCGTGGCCCGCCACGGCGGCCAGCACGGGCTTGCGCACCTGGCGGATGGTTTCCCAGTTGCGCGTGATGAAGTCGCGCTGCACCACGTCCATGTACGACCAGTCGGCCATGGCGTCGATGTCG
>JAHRXD010000004.1 GCA_019104825.1 Comamonas sp. | reverse complement strand
GCGCCCTTGGCCTTCCAGTCGGGGATCAGCTCGCTCAGGGCCTGCGGGTCCATGATGGCGCCAGAGAGGGTATGGGCTCCCGCATCAGCACCTTTTTCCAGCACGACGACCGAGACATCCTGGCCTTTTTCTGCCGCCAGTTGTTTGAGGCGTATGGCTGTCGATAGGCCGGCGGGCCCGCCGCCGACGATGACGATGTCGTACTCCATGGCTTCGCGGGGGCCGTACTGGGCCAGGATTTCTTCGTGGGTCATGTCACACGCGCTCCAGCACCAGGGCGATCCCCTGCCCGACGCCGATGCACATGGTGCACAGCGCGTAGCGCCCGCCCGTGGCGTGCAGGCGGTTGACCGCTGTCGTCACCAGGCGTGCGCCGCTGGCGCCCAGCGGGTGGCCCAGGGCGATGGCGCCGCCCCAGGCATTCACGCGCTCGTCATCATCGGCCAAGCCCAGTTGGCGCAGCACGGCCAGGCCCTGGGCGGCAAAGGCTTCGTTCAGCTCGATCACGTCCAGTTGCGCCAGCGTCAGGCCGGTCTGCGCCAGCACCTGCTGTGTGGCGGGCACCGGGCCGATGCCCATGATGCGCGGGGCCACGCCCGCCACGGCCATGCCCACGACGCGGGCACGCGGCGTCAGGCCGTACTGCGCCGCCGCTTCGGCGTTGGCCAGCAGCAGGGCGCAGGCACCGTCGTTCACGCCGCTGGCGTTGCCTGCGGTCACCGTGCCGTCCGGGCGCACCACGCCCTTGAGCCTTGCCAGCGTTTCCAGGCTGGTGGCGCGGGGGTGTTCGTCCTGGCTGACGACGATGGCATCGCCCTTGCGCTGCGGGATGGTCACCGGCACGATCTCTCGCGCCAGGTGCCCGGCTTGCTGTGCGGCCACGGCCCGGCTCTGGCTGGCGAGGGCCATGCGGTCTTGCGCCGCGCGTTCGATGCCGAATTCCTGCGCCACGTTTTCTGCGGTTTCGGGCATGGAGTCGATGCCGTATTGCGCCTGCATCAGCTTGTTGACGAAGCGCCAGCCGATGGTGGTGTCGTACACCGCATTGGCGCGGCCAAAGGCGCTTTCCGCCTTGGGCATCACGAAGGGGGCGCGGCTCATGCTCTCCACGCCCCCGGCGATCATCAGCCGGGCCTCGCCCGCCTTGATGGCGCGGGCGGCAGTGCCCACGGCGTCCAGGCTGGAGCCGCACAGGCGGTTGATGGTGGCCCCGGGTACTTCCGTCGGCAAACCGGCCAGCAAGGCCGCCATGCGGGCCACGTTGCGGTTGTCCTCACCGGCCTGGTTGGCGCAGCCGTACAGCACGTCGGACACGGCGGCCCAGTCCACGCCGGGGTTGCGGGCCATCAGCGCCCGGATGGGCAGGGCGGCCAGGTCGTCGGTGCGCACGCTGGAGAGGGCGCCGCCGTAGCGGCCAAAGGGAGTGCGGATGGCATCGCAGATGAGGGCTTGGTAGCAGGGGGTCGTCATGGTGTGGATTCCAAAAATGTCAGGGATTCAGAAGGATGGACAGGTCGCCCGCCACGAAGCCGTGGCCGCTGATCTGGGCCAGCGCCTCCAGCTCCCGGTTCAGGGTGGCCGGGTCTTGCTGGCGTGCCCAGAACACCGGGCCGCCTTCCCAGCGGGGGAAGCCGTAGCCGTGCGCCAGCACCACGTCGATGTCGCCGGCCCGCAGGGCCACGCCCTGGGCCAGCAGCAGCGCGGCCTCGTTGACCATGGCCAGCAAGGTGCGGCGCTGGATGGCGGTGTCGGTCAGCGGCTGGCGGGTGATGCCACGCCGCGCCGAGGCATCGGCAATCAGGGCGCGGACGGTGGCATCGCTGGCCGGGCTTTGCCGCCCTTCGGCATAGGTGTAGTAGCCCGCGCCGCTCTTGCGGCCCAGGCGGCCCTGCTCGCACAAATGGTCGAGGATGTCCACGTAGCGCTCGCGCGGGTCGCGTGTGGCGGCCTGGGCCTTGCGCATCCGCCAGGCGATGTCCAGGCCGGAGAGGTCGGCCACGGCAAACGGCCCCATGGCCATGCCGAAGCCTTGCATGGCGCGGTCGACGTCCTCGGGCCAGGCGCCTTCTTCCAGCATGAATTCGCACTGGCGGCGGTAGGCGTTGTAGATGCGGTTGCCGATGAAGCCGAAGGCGTTGCGGCACAGCACGGGCAGCTTGCCCAGGCGTCGGCCCAGTTGCAGGCCGGTGGCCAGCACGTCGGGGGTGCTGTCGGCGCCTTGCACCACTTCCAGCAGCTTCATGACGTGCGCGGGGCTGAAGAAGTGCAGGCCCAGCACGTCCTGCGGGCGGGCGGTGGCGCGGGCGATGGCATCCACGTCCAGGTAGGAGGTGTTGGTGGCCAGCACCGCGCCGGGGCGGGCGTGCTGGTCGATCTGGGCAAATACCGTCTGCTTGACGGCCAGGTCTTCGAACACCGCCTCGATCACCACGTCGGCCTGCGCAATGTCCGGCCAGTGGCAGGTGCCGGCCAGCCGGGCCTGCGCGGCATCGACTTGCGCTGCCGTCAGCTTGCCCGCTGCCACCCGGTCCTGGTAGTGGCTGGCGATGCGCTGGATTCCGGCCTGGAGCGCTTCCGGGGTCTGCTCCAGCAGGATCACGTTCAGCTTGGCGCCCAGCGCGGCAATGGCGATGCCTGCGCCCATGGTGCCTGCGCCGATCACGGCCACGGTCTCCAGGGGGCGGGGCGTGGCAGCCTGGGCGGATTGCTTCCATTCTGCGGGGGGCCGGGTGGCCTCGCGCTCGGCAAAAAACAGGTGGCGCAGCGCCAGCGCCTGGGGCGAGAGGCGCAGCGTCTCGAAAGCCGCCCGCTCGCGTGCCAGGGCTTCGCCGAAGGGCAGGCGGGCGCTGTCCTCCAGGGCCGAGAGCGCGGCCACGACGGCGGGCTGGTGCTTGCCTGCCCGCAGGGCTGACTGCCCTGCTGCGGCGATTTTTTCGGCATCCTCGGCAGGCACGGCCTCGTCGCGGATGCGTTGTTTGCGTCCCTGCAAGCCCAGGGCGTGGGCGATGGCCTGGGCGCACAGGTCGGTATCTTTTTCGACCACGGCATCGACCAGGCGCAACTCCAGCGCCTGCGTGGCCGTGAAGCGCTCGCCCCGGCAGACCAGGGGGATGGCCCGCAGCAGCCCGGTGCGCCGGGGCAGGCGCTGGGTGCCGCCCGCGCCGGGGATGATGCCCAGCGTGACTTCGGGCAGGCCCAGCATGGTGCCGGCCTGGGCGATGCGGGCATCGCAGCCCAGCGCCAGCTCCAGCCCGCCGCCCAGCGCCGCGCCGTGCAGCGCGGCCACGATGGGTTTGCTGCATTGCTCGATGGCGGCAATCACCGCAGGCAGTTGCGGCGGTTGCAGCGGCTGGCCGAATTCGCGCAGGTCAGAACCGGCGACAAAGCTGCTGCCCGCGCCGATGAGCACGGCGGCCTGGGCCTGGGGGTCAGCCTCTAGCGTTTGCAGTGCGGCCATCAGCCCCTGGCGTACCGCTGCCGAGGCGGCGTTCACCGGCGGGTTGCGGATTTCGATGACCAGCACGCCTTCGGTACGGTGGGTGTGGACGGCGGTGTGTTCGTTGGCGGTGTGCATGGCAGGCAGCTTTCCTTGTCTATTTATTTGGTAGCTGTTGCCGCTTATAAATAAACCATTTCATATATTTTTCTATATAAAACGGTTTATTCAATAGCGGAAATAGCTATTGTTTTTATGCTTCTCAATCCACCTGCCTGCATCAGCCCGCAAACGCTGCGATGCCGGTCTGGGCGCGGCCCAGGATCAGGGCATGAACGTCGTGCGTGCCTTCGTAGGTGTTGACCACTTCCAGGTTCACCAGATGGCGGGCCACGCAGAACTCGTCGCTGATGCCGTTGCCGCCAAGCATGTCGCGGGCCAGGCGGGCAATGTCCAGGGCCTTGCCGCAGTTGTTGCGCTTGATGAGGGAGGTGATTTCCACCCCGTTCTGGTGCTCGTCCTTCATGCGGCCCACGCGCAGGGCTGCTT